>JALYLI010000097.1 GCA_030774335.1 Acidobacteriota bacterium
ATTCTCTATCGCGATTGATCATTGTGGTCATCGTGGCCATCGTTACGATTTGCCTGCCTGGGAAACCTGCGGCGGCGCAGCAGGAAATTCTGGATTTTCGTGGTTCTGCAACGGACTTCCTCTCCCAGAATCGTGGCAGGGTGCTGGTGTTGTTTTTTGTGCGTACCGACTGCCCTGTTTCGAATCGCTATGCGCCATTGATCCAGCAATTGATCAAGAAATACGGACACGATGCTTCATTCCGTCTGGTTTTTCCCGACCGCAACGAATCGCAGGAGAAAATTAGACAGTTCCTGCGGGAGTATGCTTACGATCTGCCCGCAATTCGCGATGTGGATCGCACGCTGGCAAGAAGGACCTCGGCGAAAGTGACTCCTGAAGCTGCGGTGTTCGACACTAAAAGCGAGTTGGTCTATCACGGACGCATCGATAATCTTTACGAACGCATCGGGCAAGCTCGAAGGGCCGCGACGAAACATGAATTGGCTGATGCTATCGATGCCGCGATTAAAGGCGCGAGGATTCAGACTCCTGTGGTTGATGGTGTGGGATGTTTTATTTCGGACCTCGAATGAACCGTAAGACGCTGGCGAGCGCTGCTATTTTACTATTTCTCGGGTTTGTGGCATTTCAAGGATCGCGAGGAGTGGCCGCATCCACAACCGTAAGAACAAGTGCTGGCGCGGATCCTCCGGTGACTTTCAATCGTGACGTTGCACCGATTCTCCTTCACTCCTGCGCGATGTGCCACCGTCCCGGGGAGTCGGGCCCTTTCCCACTGCTTACATATAAGGATGCGAAATCTCATGCCCGCCAGATAGCGGCAGTGACGCAGAGCAGGTTCATGCCGCCGTGGTTGCCTGAACCGGGTGAATTCAAATTTGCTGACGATATGCGTTTGTCCGATGCGCAGCTATCGCTGATCGCTCGCTGGGTGGAGCAGGGCGCGCTGGAAGGCGCGCCGGAGGACTTAACGTCGAAGCCAGAATTTGTGGAAGGCTGGCAAATGGGCCGGCCCGATCTGGTTGTCAAAGCAGAAAAACCGTTTCTGTTGCCCGCCAGCGGCAGTGACCAATATTACAATTTCATTTTCCGTACGCCGGTGCATCAAACGCGGTGGCTCAGAGCCATGGAGGTGCGGCCCGGCGATAAACGGGTGGTTCATCATGCCAATGTGCTGGTGGACCGCATGCAATCGGCGCGCACGCAGGAGTCCGCACCAGGAGCAGGATTTGGAGGTATGGAAATAAAAATCGAGTCGGAAGCGTTCGATCCCGACAGCCACTTTCTTTTCTGGAAGCCCGGCACAGTTCCATATAGCGAGCCGGAAGGCATGGCGTTGCGGCTCGACCCGGAAACCGATTTGGTGCTCAATATCCATCTGCAGCCATCCGGAAAACAGGAATGGATCCAGCCAAGCTTGGGATTGTATTTTACCGATCGTCCCGCGACGCGTTTTCCGATGCTGCTGCAACTGGAAAACGACCAAAAGCTAGATATCCCTCCGGGCGAGAAGAATTTCTGGGTGACCGACGAATTCGCCATGCCCGAAGCCGTCGAGCTTCTGGCGATCTATCCTCATGCGCATTATGTCGGAAAAGATTTGCAGGCCTTCGCGACATTTCCGGACGGAACGAAGAAGTCCTTGATTCACATTCCTTCGTGGGATCTGAACTGGCAGGCCGTTTTTCGTTACGAGACGCCCGTGGAGTTGCCGGCGGGCACCGTGGTGACGATGCGCTACCGCTATGACAACTCCGACGAAAACATCCGTAATCCGAATATTCCGCCGAAGCGAGTGGTCGGCGGCAATCGTTCCAGCGATGAAATGGCGCATTTGTGGCTGCAAGTATTGCCGCGCAGCGGGCCCAGCGGAGGAAACGATCCGCGAAGAATTTTGCAGGAGGCCATGGCGCGGCACAACGTGGAGAAAAATCCTGGGGATTTTGAGGGGCATTACAATCTGGGCGCGATGCTGCAAGCGCGCGGCGAATCAGCCGGGGCCCTAAAACAATATGAGATGGCGGTGCGGCTGCGCCCCGAAGATGCCACAGTGAATAATGCCATCGCGGGCGTGAACCTGGCCGCCGGACGTCCCGAGTCCGCCGTGAAATATCTAGAAACGGCGCTCAGCTCGCGCCCGGACTATTTCGACGCGCACTACAATTTGGGCACCGCGCTCGCGATGCAGAGCAATTTTGCTGGGGCGTTGGAGCATTTTCGCGCCGCTGTTCAAATCAACCCGCTGGACGCCCATGCGCAGGCCAACTTGGGCGCCGCACTCGGAGCTATGGGTGACTTGATAGAAGCACGCTTACATCTGGAAAAAGCTTTGGCTATCGATCCGACACTTTCAGACGCGCGCGACAATCTGGAACAACTTAAGCACAGTACGCCCAACAAGCAATAGTCAAGTGATGTGTCGCTGCCGAAGAGGCGACGGTATCCAATGTTGTCTAACGAGGTTCCCTCTGAATCTGGACGCGTTCGCCAGTCTTGCAAGCCGTGTAGATAGCTTGCACCAGCGCCAGGCTTCGACGTCCTTCCGGGCCATTGCATCGCGGTTCAGTATCAAATCGGATGGAGTGAAGAAAGTCCTCCAAAACGGTCTGGTGTCCTCGCACGTCGCTCATTACCGGTGAGGATGAGCTTGGGTTGCCGTCCGACTGGAGACTCGGCGACAAATCTGGGTGAAGAGTTTTTAGATCGGCCGCCAGCAGACGGTCCTGTTCAATGATTAGAGTTCCCTCGGATCCGGTGAGTTCCAGCCTGCGTGGATATCCGGGAAATACGGATGTGGCCGCCTGCAACACTCCTAGCGCACCATTGGCGAACTGCAGAAATGCAGTCAACGTGTCTTCGGCTTCCATGTCATGCAGGGCTGTCCTACATGCCCCTTGAACACTCACCGCTTCGCCGAAAACCCACAGCAGCAGATCGACAGTGTGAATAGCCTGATTGATCAGCGCGCCGCCACCATCGAGCGCCCAAGTTCCCCGCCAGCGTGACGCCGAATAATACTCAGACGGTCGATACCACTTTACTCGGGCATCGGCCAGAATGAGGCGGCCCAACCTCCCGGCGTCGACAGCGCTTTTCACGCGAAGAATGTCGGGCTTGCAGCGGTCCTGAAAAAACACTCCAAGTTTCACGCCAGCTTTTTTGGTTTCCGCAATGAGCGTGTCCGCGCGCTTCACGGAAATATCGATCGGCTTTTCCGTCAGTACGTGCAAACCCTGCCTGGCGGCGGCGATGCCCTGTTCCGCGTGAAGGCCCGAAGGACTGCCAATAGCCACAAGCTCCATGGGCCGGTGCGCCAAAAATTTGGTGAAGTCTGAATAAGGGGCTCCGCCGTACTGGCGGCAAAGCCGGTTGACTTTCTCCACGTTAGTTCCAAATACTGCGGCAATTTCAACATCCGGAATAGCGAGGGCAGCCCGCGCGTGTGTGTCACTGATATTTCCACCGCCGATCAGCCCGAGGTGCGCGGTCATTTGTGGGAGCAGAGCCTGGAGGCAACCACGAGATCGTCCTGCAGGGACGCCGCGTCAAGTAAAACACATGACTCGTGAAAATGGCCGCAGCTACACGCTTGCAAGGCGAAGGTCCTCCGCCAGATGATCGCTGGCTCGCATGGCTAGCGCCATGATTGTCAGGGTCACCGATTTTTCCGGGTGCGACACAAAGCATGCGGCGTCCACCACCAGCAAATTCTTGATGTCGTGGCAGCGATTCCACTCGTCCAGTACTGATTTTTTCGGATCGTCACCCATGCGCGCACCGCCGGCTTCATGCGTGACGCTGCCCATGGGGAACGGCTCTCGCGCTTTGTACGGCAATACCTCGGCACCTGAACCTTTTAATATTTCTTCCATCTGCCCGATCATTTCGTCGCGTATCGCAAATGCATGGTCGTACTCGGCGCTCGTATGAAAGCGCACTTGCGGAATTCCGTAGCGGTCCGTCAAGCCTTCGCGGTCAATCTCCACATAATTCCGTTCGAACGGCAGCCCTTCACCGTATCCGGTGATGTGCACAGCGGCGGGATATAACTCCTTGATCCGTTTTTTATACGCCGAACCAAAACCAGGCAGGCCAGCGCCTGGGCCCGGGCCCATGCTACAACCGGTGTCCACGCTGAATCGGTACCCCCGCAAGAATTTGTCGCTCTTCTTGCCATAATTGGAGCGCGGAATATAAACGCTATTGGCGCCAGGGCCATCGTCGTTTGTGGATGGGCGACCGGCCAGCGCGGGAAAATATCCGCTCATGCGGTTGAAGGCGACATGCTCCATTAAGTATTTACCCAGTATTCCGCTAGAGTTGCCCAAGCCTTGCGGAAATTCCCGGTCGCGTGAATTGAGCAGTATGCGCAGTGACTCCACCATCGACGCGCCCAAAACCACGGCCTTGCCATACACTTCGTACTCTTTCAGGTTGGTGGTGTCGATGTAGGAAACGCCCCGTGCTTTCCCGGAGTTCTTGTCCATCAACACGCGGTGCACCGTGGCGTTGGTCCGCAGCGTAAAATTCTTCATCTTCTGCATTTTGGGAAACAACACTTCCAGCGTGCTGAAGCGCGAAGCGGTATCGCATCCGTAATTACATGCCCCGCAATAGTGACAGGCCAGCCGGTTATCGTAAGGTTTACTGAGCACTGCCAGCGGCATCGACACGGCCTTCAGACCAAGCTTCGCCGCGCCTTTTTTGATCAACCATTCGCCGCAGCGCGCGTTGAAGGGCGGTAGCGCATTCTTGCTGGCAGGCGAATTAAATATTTCCTCGCCGCCTCCCGACATACCGATGAGCGATTCCGTCCGGTCGTAATAAGGCGCGAGCTCTTCGTAGGTAAACGGCCAGTCTTCACCGAAGCCGTCTTGCATGCTTTTGGGTTTGAAATCCAGCGGACCGAACCGGCCTGATTCCCTGCCCCACACCAGCGTGCGGCCGCCCACCGCGCGCAATCGCGTCCAGGTAAACTTCGCGCCCGGTCCCAGCGCATATGGGTCATTCTCAGGAATCGTGAACAGGTGATCTGTCCACTCGTTGATTTTCCATTCCATGCCCTGGGGCAGCTTCCCGTATTGGCCGGGCTTTCCGTTGCCGCGATACGGCCAGCGGTAAGGAGGTTTGTGATTGTGAAAATCGTTGTGCGGCTCGATCATGCGGCCCGCTTCCAGGCATAGAACTTTCAATCCCTTGGAAGCAAGTATGTACGCCGCGACACCACCCGAAGCTCCCGAGCCCACCACGATCACGTCGTAGATTTCTTGAGTCGCCAATTCAACCGTTCACTTTCCTAAACGACCACGCAGCTCTAGATCTGGTGCTCGGGATGCGTGCATCCCGGAAAATCCGCCATGTAATTCATGCCCTGATAATCCAGCACGTCAATCAATCCGATTTTTGAAGTGTAAAAGCCTTCAACTGTCATGTCTTTCACGGTGGAGAAAAAACCATAACCTTCGTGACGCGATTTCCCGTCGTGCCCTGGCGTGCTCATCTCCGTCAGCAATTTGACACGATCCGCTCCCGTTGCGGATCGAAAAGTTTTGGCGAACTGGCGGTGGCTTTCCCGTTCCAGAAACTTCAAACCATCGATCCATTCCAGTTGCAGCCCAGGCTCGAATTCCGCCGCCGAAAAAACCACAAAATCGATGTAATTCGCCACTTGCGCTTCCTTCGCTCCCGGTGCGTCATCGGTCGGAATGATCAGCGCCGTCAGGATTTGTACGGTCTCAAATTCGTCCGTGCTGAAAAACTGCGGCGCGTATGAGGCGGCCGGCTCGGTATCAGATTCCTGGTGCATGACCGAAATACTCGCTGGCGCGCCGTGTCTGTCAGCGCTCGCCGCCGGCAGCGGCAGCCACGAAGCTAGAAACTCGCGCCCCGCCACGCTTGCGCTCAACAGAGCCAGGTATTTAAGCGCTCCGCGCCTCGAAATTTGATGATCGCTCATGAATTTATCCATCCACACAACAGTATCGCGCGGCCCGTGCCACGCCTTCCCGGCGTCAATTATCCGCCAAACTTCTCTCGCATCCCAGAAGGATTTGCCCTTTGCCTAAACGTATCCCGGCCGTCGCTATCTGGGGCCATGTCCGTCAGATAGCACGCGGTGCGATCCAGTCCATGCTGGAGTTGAGGGGCTTTTCTGTTCCAGCCACGCAAATCCTCCTTTTCGCAGCGGCCGGGATTGCAACGCTGCTCGAAATTCTTATTAAAGTGCACATGCCATTCCTCTGGCGGCGTAAAATCCTCGACTCTTTTCAGTAAGCTATTGAGGGTCTCGTGGCAGCGCGAAGGCCTCGTAGACTCCGCCCGATCCGGACTTCGGATCCTTTCCGCCTCCCGCCGCTATTACGACAAACTGTCGGCCCTTCACTTCGTACGTGATCGGCGTGGCGTTTCCTGAGAATGGCAGCGTTGTTTCCCACAGCAGCGTGCCGGTTGCCTTATCAAAAGCCCGGAACTTTTTGTCAAAATTGCTGGCACCGATGAACAGCAGACCACCTGCTGTAACGACCGGCCCTCCGTAATTCTCTGTGCCGGTATCCTTTATCCCCTGTTCAATCAATTCCGGATATTCGCCAAATGGAATTTTCCAGAGGTATTCGCCGGTATTCAAATCAATAGCATTGAGCGTGCCCCAAGGAGGTGCCACCGCTGGGAAGCCGTCAGAATCGAGAAATTTCTTATATCCTGTGAATCGGTACTTGATCGTGGCCGGAGCTGGCGCCGAGCTTTCCGGTTCTTTGCTTTCACCACTGGTCAGATAACCGATCAACCCGAACATCTGCTCTTCCGTCAGATTTGGAAAACCGGGCATGCGTCCTTTGCCATTTTTTATGGTTGTCGCAATTTGCTTGGGAGGCAAGCGGTCACCGATCCCTGTCAGTGCGGGGATTGTCGGGGGCGATCCTTTTAATTTATCTCCGTGGCACACGCCGCACTGGCTCAGGTAAATATTGTTTGGATTGTTGCCGCCGGTGTTTTCCGCCAGCGCCCCGGTCCAGGCAACATCGTTAGAGTTGATATAAATGACTCCGGTTTTCGCGTCTACTGCCGGGCCACCCCATTCCGCTCCTCCGTCGAAACCCGGGAACACCAGAGTGTCCTTGCCTACACTGAAAGGAACGAACTGTCCCTCGTTTCGAAATTTCCTGAATTGTTCCACCGCCCATTGATGAACTGCCGGCGTGCGGTTGCTCAGTTGGCCTTCGTCGAGAAATTGTCGCGCGAACGGCGCCGGACGTGCCGGCAAAGGCTGCTCAACGGCTGCAGTTTCGCCCGGCACGTTGCTGGCGGGGTACTTGCGATATTCGATGGGAAAAAGTGTTTCGCCGTTGACCCGGTTAAAGAGATAAACGTACCCCTGCTTGGTCGTTTGCGCAATCGCATCGATTTCCTCAGTCCCCCGCTTTACGGTGAGCAGCGCCGGCGGCGAAGGAAAATCACGATCCCATAAATCGTGTCGAACGCTTTGGAAATGCCAGATGCGCTTTCCGCTGTCGGCGTTCAATGCAATCAGGCAATTTGCAAAGAGATTATCGCCAACGCGATCACCGCCGTAAAAATCGAACGCCGCGGAACCCGTGGGAATGTACACGATGCCACGCTTGGAATCCACCGACATGCCAGTCCAATTGTTGGCGGCGCCGCTGCTTTTCCAGGCATCTTTCGGCCAGGTCTTTTCTCCAAATTCGCCTGGGTGCGGAATGGTGTGAAACGACCACCGCAACTTGCCGCTGCGCACATCGAAAGCGCGGATGTTCCCGGGCGGCGCAGGCAAAGTCTCCGGACTGCGGCCACCGACAATAATCAGGTCTTTGTAAATGACACCGGGACTGGTGAGATAAATGGACTGTGCCTCCGCCGGTTCGCGTCCGAGGTTTTTACGCAAATCGACGCGGCCCGCGTCACCGAAAGTGGTGATCGGTCTGCCAGTCGCCGCGTCCAGCGCATATAGGAAATTCATCACGCCAACTAAAATCCTCCCGCTCTTGCCGTCGGTCCAGTAGGCGAGTCCACGATTTGGTTGTGTGCCCACAATTCCTGAGTCGAACTTCCAGAGCAACTTGCCAGTGGCAGCGTCCAGCGCGAATATTTTCTGCGTGGGGGTGATTCCGTAGAGCACCCCATTTACAACGATGGGGCTGGTCTGCAGTCCTCCTTCTTCTTTGGTATCGAAACTCCACGCTACCGCCAGTTTTTTGACGTTTCCCTGATTAATTTGTGTGAGGAGCGAGTAATGGGTATTTTCTGGTGTGCCGCCATAAACTGGCCAATCGTAATTCTCTGTAAGTACTTCCGATGACGATTTACTCTGCTCCCTGGCGGTGCTGCCACCAAAAGTCAACGTGACGCTAAACGCGATTGCGAGCAGCAAAACTCCGGGGAGCAATCTGTTTTTCATTAAGGCCTCGGCGAGTGGACTTTCAACTCTTGAGATGTATCAACTTATTTTTTTGCCGGTGTCTGGGGTGGAATCTGCGCGAAGCCTGGAGCAACTTGAGTAAGGTTTTTATTCAAATTTGCCTTGGCTTCGCCAGCAGCCCAGCGAATTCCCCCACCGAGCTGATCGAGAAAGAATGTGTTTTGCCAATTCTCGGACCGGTCGCCCATGGCGGTGTAAAACACGCGACCTTTATTGTGTAGTCGCGCCCAAGTGACCGGATAAGGCGGCCGCTGATAGCACTCGCCGCTCATGCCATGCGTGTCGAGCGTGAGAATAACGTGCATGTCGGTGGCAAAGTCTTTCAGTGAATACCATTCCTCATTGAAAGAAACAGGAGGCTTCACGCCTTGAAGGCCAGGGAAATTCGGGTCATTGACGATCAGGTTGGCGGTCTGCAGGCGCGGCTCACTTCCGTGAGTGATGAATTCTCCACCCAACATGCGCAGGTAGGGATCGCTGCTCTCGCCGTGGGCGATATATCTGTTCGAACGATCTTCCGGATCCGGCTGCGTATGAAATGTATCGCTCGCAGCATGTACGCCTACGAACCCAAGCCCGTCGGCTACAGCGTCCAGTAAAGCCTTCTTTCCCTGTTCCGTCATCGGCGGTTGCGCATCCGTAGCGGACTTGGTTAAATCCCCGGTGGTAAAAAAGAATATCGCCGAGTGCGCGCGAAATTCCTTCGAATTAAAAATTCGTCCATCCTTCGTGGCATCAACCTCGAATCCATTCTTCTTGCCAAGTTCCCGGATGGCTCGCTCGACAATGCTAGGATTTCTGCCCGTGGTCTTCACCACGTCGTGTTCCCACGCCGATGACTTGGTGAACACGAGCACCGAGCGCTTCCCCGCTGGAAACGGTGAGCTCGATAGTGCCAGTACCGCTCCGCCCATGGCTGCGGTTCGCAGAAATTCTCTACGGCTGGAATCGCTAATTTTCATTCCGCCTCTTTTCCGCAATCGACTTCCTGCTCAAGCTCGTTCCATGTCTGGCCGAAACTAGCCACATCCTTGATCGTCCCGAGCCGCAAACGGGCAAATTATTGCGTGGGTTACCGCGAATAAATCTATCACCTTCTGCAAAAGAGCTTGGACAAAAGTGCCGCCGTCACATATGTTTCTTTTGCCGGATGGGGGTCGGCTGCGCTTCGTGCCCATCGCTCAATCGAACGAAATTTTCTATGGCTGGTGGATCGCCGTTGCGGCGTTTCTGAATTTATTTTTCGCCGTCGGCATTATTTTTTATGGCTTTCCCGTCTTTTACCCCGCGCTCGCGGAGTCGCTGGGATTCACGCGAGCTCAACTCACCCAGGGCTTTTTACTCGGATTTCTCATCGTTGGCTTGCCCTTCGGGCTGATCGCCGGAGTAGCAATCGACCGACTCGGCGCTCGATGGGTAATTCTCTCCGGCGCAGGGCTCGTGGGCATTTCTTTGATGCTCATGGGCTGGATGACCACACTGTGGCATTACGAATTGTTGTGTATCACCGAAGTGTTCGGGTATGTCCTCGCCGGCCCCATCGCCAATCAGGTCCTGGTCGCCAAGTGGTTCGACGCGCGGCGCGGACGCGCCATGGGCTACGTGTACTTGGGCCTGGGCTTGGGGGGTGTGGTCTCTCCGCAGCTGAGCAGCTATCTGATTCGAAATTTTGGGTGGCGCCACGCGCTAGAAGTTCTCGGCCTGCTGATTATGGTTGTTCTCATTCCGGTTGGGTTGCTGGTCACTCGCTCGGCTCCGGCGGATCTGGGACTGCTGCCGGACGGAGCGCCGCCAGATGCTGGTCGATCTGGCGTGAGCGTTCCTGACCTCGAAAGCGCCTGGCGTGGCGCCATTCACGTCGCCGTGCGCACCAGGAATTTCTGGCTGATTCTGGCGGGATCCACGTTGGCAGTGGGAGCCATCGGCGCGGTAATTCAACACTTTATCTTGTTCCTTAAGGATCAGGGCTATTCCGCCACGAGCGCCTCACGATTTTTTACCGCGCTGCTAGTGGCCAGCCTTGGCGGCCGCGTGCTGGTTGGCTATCTCGCGGATCGCTTCCGCAAGAAAAATCTCATGGCGTTTTTCTACGCCTCGCTAAGCGCTTCAGTCCTGCTGATTGGCTTCTCGCACAGCCCGTTGGTGATCTGGTCTTTCGTGGTCATCTTTGGTTTCTCCATGGGCGCGGATTACATGCTGATTCCACTAGTTACTGCCGAATGTTTTGGCACCGCCTCGCTCGGAAAATTGTTGGCCCTGATTATCATGGGGTATTCACTCGGCCAGTGGGGAGCGCCCTGGATCGCCGGACGAATTTTTGACGCCCGTCACAGTTACGAGCTGGCGTGGAATGTTATCGCGGTCGCCGGAATGCTGGGAGCTGCCGCGATATTCGCAATATCGCCTGGCGCCTACAAGGCCTCAGCTTAAGTTCACAAACGAGTTTGAACAACGCAGGCGACCGTTAGAAAGTAACTCTTAACCGCAATCTTATCGATCGGCGGTTATCGATTCCCTCTTGCGGAAAGCTACTGATCAACCTTCCGAAGTCAGGATTCGGCGTGATGTCGTCTGGGGAGATCGGCAGCAATGCTCCGGTGTTGGGATCCACGCGAATGTTGAAGTCGCCTAGCAGCGCGAAAGAGCCTCCACCGCCTCCGGCATCCGCGTTTGGCGACAACAGCGGGTGATTGAAGATGTTGTCCACGTCGGCTCCGAACTGGACCGACAGACGCTCCGTGGCGTGGAAGTCTTTATGGATGCCGAGGTTCACGCCCCACGTTCCCGGGCCGTAAAGTAAGTTACGTTTGGCCACTTGGGCATTGCTGAACACGTCACTCCCCACGGAGGGCGGGCCGAAGGCCGCCGGATTGAAAAATTGGTCGCCAGTGCGTTTCTGGTAGTCGTTGCTGAGCACCGTCGGACGATACGACGGCTCAGCGTTGAAATCACCTACAGCGTCCACAGAGGAAATACCGGTATTGCCCGGCTCGATGGGGTTGCAATCGTCGCAGATCCAGAAAGGAGTGAATCCGGTACCGGATTTCGCAAACATGTTAAAGGTAGTTTGCCATCCGCCTACGACGAGATCCGCCCATCGCGACATTGAGGAGCCATACCGGCGGCCTCTGCCAAGAGGCAACTCGTAAATCCCGTACGCCACCACACGGTGCTTGGAGACATAGCCGTCCGTGCCGTAGTCGCTGTCTGGAGTAACGGGATTATAGGCGATGCCGCCAAGGCTCGAGTTACCAGTATCCAAAGCGGTCGATTTCTGGTCCAGATAGGTGTAGGAGAAGCTGAAGAGTAGCCCGTGCGAATATCTGTGCTCAAATGTGGTCTGGAAGGCGTTAGACTGCGCATGGCCGAAGTTTCCGTAACTAAGCAGGAAGTCCCCGAGCGCGGGGAAACGGTAACGGGCTAGATCCTCGTTGGAAGTACCACAATCGCCATTGTTGACCGGGTCGCATATTCCATTGGGCTCGCCGGAATCATCTACCGTATGTGTTCCGAAGGGCACGTCATTCGGCGAAATGAGGTTCAAGTCTTTACCGGCGATCAAGCCGTGCATCGTGGCGCCCAGATAGGAGAAGCGCACGGCGTTGCCCCATCCAATCTCGCGTTCGAACGTGGCGTTGTACTGATGAATGCGCGGTTGCTTTAGATCGAACGGCACTACGTTGACTGCGGGCGTCCCGCCTATACCCCGCGAGATACTTCCTCCGGAGATCGGGCTGATGCCATCCACACCGTTGCCGGGCCAACCCTCAAGCGGATTTCCGGTTTTACTCACTTTTGTAATTCCCTGGTTGAAGGGATTAGTAGCGATAGGGTCGCGGATTCCCTGGGCGGCGGAAGTAGGATAGTAGATTCCGTAGCCTCCGCGGATTACCGACTTGTCGCCGATTCTGTAGGCCAAACCAATGCGCGGAGAGAAGTTCAGCTTGTCGGCAAAAACCGTGCCTCTGCCCAAACCGTAGGTGCTTGCGAACGTGTATCCAAAATCAATGATCCGAGTGTCCAGAAATTCCAGCGTCTTCGTCGAAGGAATCACAAATCGCCCCAGTTGGCCCGTCGTGGGATTCACATAATTGGGATCGAAGTTGGCAATCAAATCGTTCTTGTCGACAAATGGAGTGACCAGCTCGTACCTCAATCCGAGGTTGACGGTAAGCTTAGAATTCACCTTCCAGGTGTCCTGGATAAAATAGCCATGCTCCCAATTTGTTACGTCCATGGCCGGACGGGGTTGCAGCACAAAACTTACTGATGTGCCTGGAAGCCCTAGAAGAAAAGCTGTGAACGGATTTGTACCCGAGCCGGCATAGGTGATCAGGCCCCGGGGGTTGCCGCGATTCAACGCGAAGCCGTCGACTGCGGAATTGCGGACCAAATCCCCGCCCATGCGGAACGCGTGCTTGCCCTTGATCCATGTCAAGGTGTCGCCAAAGGTGACCAGGTTTTGATCCAGCGGCCGGAAAGTATTGCGCCCGCCGTTCGTAAAAGTAGAAAACGTGTTACTAAAATTGATGGCTGGGTGCCCAAAAGTTCCCAGCGCGAATGAGCCAACCACCGCCCCGTACGCGTCGATGTCACTCTGGTCAAATCCGATGCTTCCCAGAAAGACTTCCAGAGTAGTGTTGCTGTGCCGCAGAAGCTTTTGCCGGTTGAATCCGCCTCGAACTTCGTTGATCATGCTCGGCGAAAAGCTATGTGTAAAAGACAACGAGACAGTATGGTTCCGGCGGTCATTCTGCGTCAGGCCGAGTCCCGTATAGGGGTTGACTACCGGGGCGCTCGCGTTGATCTGCGAGGACACGTTGTACACGCCATAAAGATGATTGTTCTCTGAGAAATCGTGGTCCAGTCGCAGTGTTCCGGTATCCTGTACCGAACGCCCTGGAAGGATCGTCTGGTAGCCGCCGATAATTCTTCCATTGTCCGAATTGATGGGAGCGCTCAGGCCAATTTTTGGGAAATACGTATTGATTAAGGCTTGTACCGTCGGATTCAGCAGGCGCGCGGGAATAGTGATAAACCGGAGATTGCCGTCACTATCCACGATTGTATTGTTCGCAATTTCGTCAGGGGTGAGTGTGACCTCCGAGGGCACCAGCGGTTTGGCGTCATCATTCAGTCCTGAAAAATCGCCGGTATAAAGCGCAGGGTGAGCTACTCTATTATTCTGAATTTTTACCGGAGCAACTGTATAGTCTCGTTCGTAGGCGGCGAAAAACCACGTCTTTCCTAGATGTGGCACAGGGCCGCCGAACGATCCCCCGAAGTCGGTGATGTTGAAGTAAGGGTTGGGATATTTTGTTTGGAAAGCGGTCGGAGCAAAATTAGCTTTGCCGTTCAGATCATCTAGCGTCCATGCCGCCAGAGCAGAGTTCTTGTTATTGTAGAAAACCGAGCCGTGATAGTTCGACCCGCCGCGCTTGGTGTTGACGCGCACGTTCGCGATGCCCGCGTATTCCGCGCTGAAGTCACTCGTTAAAATATTAATTTCGCCGACGGCCTCCAGCGATGGCTGGCTCTGTGTCGGTTGGCCAAAGATTCCTCCGTTGGATCGCTGCCCATCCAGCGAAAAACTCGCGCCATAGCTTTGCGCGCCAATGAATTTGAAGCTGCCGTCTGCATCCGCCTGCGTCACGTTGGGGTTTAGGTACAGGAAAGAATAGATGTTGCGGCTGTCGCGCGGGAGTTCAATGATGGATTGATTGTCGATGGTCTGGCTGATGGTCTGGTCCTCAGTATCGATGGCCGCCGCTTCCATCGAGACGACCACGGTCTCCTGCCCGGAAGAAATTTTCAACACCGCATTGGCGCTGACGGTGTCGCTGCCGTTCAGAACGATATTGGTAATCTCGCTCTTGGACATCCCCGGCGCGGAGATGGTGACGGTATACGTGCCAGGGTTTAATCCAAACATTTCATAGTTGCCCTGGGAACTTGTTTCGGTAACGCGGTCGCGCTTGGTCAGCGAGTCTGTGATGGTCACCGTTGCGCCGACGATGATGCCTCCGCCAGAGTCGGTTACCGATCCGCGGATGGTTCCCAGGTCTGTACCTTGCCCGAACGCAGACCCGGTGAAACCGGTCGACGCGAGCAGTAGAATACACAGCAGTGCAGCTTTGCCGTTCATGATAGGACCTCCCCCTGATTCACAAGTGCGAAAGATTTAACACGAAAAGGAAAACAAACGCAATATTAAATAAACAAATATAATGAATGCAAAGCAACACAAGGCTTAAACCCTTTGTTTGAGCGTTTGACCCGCTTCGAGAATCGCCCTATACTTCGCGAACTATGGCTCACAAGTCCAAACTGCTGATAGAACAACGGCGGCGCCGGATGCTGGACCTTGTGGGCCAAGACGGCCAGGCCACCGTCGCCGAACTGGCTAAAATCTTTTCAATATCGGCGGTGACGGCCCGTGGTGATCTCGACGCCCTGGCATCCATAGGCAGCATCGTCAGATCTCATGGCGGCGCCGTTCGTCGGCTTGACGCTGCGCAGGATTATCCGCTACGCACCAAGGAAGCCCTGCACCACGAAGAGAAATGCCGGATCGGACGCGCGGCGGCTGAACTCGTGCGCGCCGGGGAAACTATCATTCTGGATTCCGGCACCACGACGGTGGAAATCGCGCGGCATTTGAAAATTCTCAAGACTCAGCCTGTCACAGTAATTACCAACGCTTTGAATATCGCCGTGGAGCTCACCGACACGCCGGGAATTTCTCTGATTATGGTCGGGGGCCTTCTAAGATCCGTGTCCTGTTCGTTTGTCGGGCCGCAGGCGGAAGCGATGATGAACGAATTTCATGCGGACCGCCTTTTCCTTGCTGTGGACGGCTTCGATTTGCACACCGGACCTTCAACTCCGGATGTGCTGGAAGCGCAGCTGAATAACATGATGATGCGTTCCGCGAAAGAAGTGACCGTGGTGGCCGACTCCAGCAAACTGGGGCGCAGAGCTATTTCCAGAATTGGTCCGTTCGAGAGGATTCATCGCTTGATCACCGATACCGGGGCCGCCGGGGAGTTTACGGAAGCACTGCGGCAAAAAGGAATTGAAGTTATCGAAATATAAAATATCGAAGTTCAGTTTCGCGGCGTCACGCCCGTGAGCGCCAGGCGCGCAAGGTAATACGACATCAAACTTTCCGGCAATAGAACAGCTTCTCTTAAAGAGTTCTTGCCTGGCTCCTCGTGCCCCAACGCAATTTGTAAAGTCGCTGCCGTGTAAGTCCACCAGCCCTTGAAGGAACTGGTACGAATTCGCGTTTCGGCTTGAGAAAGCGATGATGCCAGACGGCCACGCCACAATTCTGCGTCATACCCGGTGCGCTTTCTGGCCGCCGCCCACGCCCACACCACTTGCGAAAGTTCCGTTGACCGCGACGCCCTCTCGTAGCGTTGATCTGCTTGCGTTTTTTGCCCGCACGAAAAAAACAATTCGCCCAACAGATAACTGCTTCTCGCCGATTCCAGAATTTGCTCGAGTCCATTTTCCGTAAACGCCAGCCCCGTTGCAGGCTTAGCGAGATTTTTCGCAATTTCAAGCGCCTCGGCGCAATGGCCCGCACGGCTAAGTCCGAGGGCCTGCGACAGTTTCACTTCGATCCAGACTTCACGGACGTTAGTTCCGCCTTCTTCCCGCCCAAAGAATCGATTGTCGAACAACTTGGTTGCGCCGGCATAATCGCCTGCTTCCGCGCGACTCAAGGCCAGTTCAAACACCAGGCTTGTGGGCATCGCGTCGAAATCAGGATAACGCTCCAAAACTTTCACCCGTTCCGCGGCAGGTTTGCCCAGTAGTGTTGCCGCGGCGACCGCGCCCTCATAGTTTGTGACGTTTCGCGGGTCGTTCTTTATGCCTCGTTCGAACGCTTCCAAAGCACCGTCGAAATTTCCTTTCATACGCAACAATGCTAACCCCACGCTAGCGTCCACTACCGCCAGAGATGGCTTTCTGACGCGAGCGCGATTCCATTCGTTCAGCGCGAGATCCGATTCCCCTCGAGCAAAATGCCAGTCTCCCAATAGCAGATGAGCGCTCGCGTCGTCTTCGTCTTTATCTAAAGCCGCTTTCAGCGCTCTGAATTCCTCTTCACTGTCTGGAAAGACATAGGTGGTCTTCAGGCGGCGCGCTTCAGCGTAGTCGCTCGCGCCCGATTCTCCCAACTTCTCCCGGCAATACCCTCGAAAATAAACCACCATGGGGTGATCTTGTGGCAAAACCGACCCGGGCTCGCGCTGATCCGCATTGACAGCCCTGTACGTCCGCGAAAGAACATCTACGGCTCGACGATAAAGACCCAGGCGCGCGTACTCGAAGGCAACATTTAGTACGCGGTACGGATCGGCGGCTAAATGTTCCAGATGCGGTTTGGCGATTTCTTCATTCAGAAAATCACTCAGCGGAAACCGCAGCAACCACTCGCGCGCAAGTTTGTTGGCGCCCTCCATTTCTCCCTGTGCACGCATCACTGCGCTGAGTTCCTCTGCACCGCGAAGATCTTGCGGCGCCGCAGCGAGGCTAATCGCCAGATTTTTTTCCGCGGCCGGCATCGCACCCTGGCGCGCTTGCAGTTCGCCTAGTCGCAGGGCCGCCGCCGCGCGGTAAGCGGGCGTCCGCATAGCTTCCTCGTACGCAGTGACCGCTTCGCGCTCGCGGCCCACTCCTTCGTAGCTGATTCCCAGGTAGTAAGACACCTCGCCATCGGTAGTCCGTCGCGCATGAACCATCGCCAGATCGCCGGCTGCGCGCTGGTAACGCTTCAAACTGGCGAACAGTCGCCCCGAAGCTTTGCGCAACTCAAGACTATTTGGGAATTTCTCCAACGCGTTCTCATATAGATTCTCAGCGATCAGCAACTCGCCGTTCATTTCTGCATTTATTCCAAGTTCCAGCCAATCGTCCGGAGAGCGATCCGATTCTGGCGGCATGTCGTAGGAAACCTGCGGGCCGACTTTAATTTCCGAAACCGGCTGCCAGTCGTACTCACCTTCCGACTGCGAGAGGAGCACTACTCCGCGTTCGTCGCTCAATTCAAATTTGTATTTGTGACTGGCATCCGCTTTGCCGAAAAGTTTCTTCCACGTCGATTCCGGGGCGAGATCTTTCCGTTCCTCGAGTACTACCTCGGATTCGTTGAATATTCGCAATCGAGCTCCGTGAATTTTGCGGTTTACATTAAGCGCTGCCTGCAATGCGCCATCCTTGTGCTCTAAATGGACTACGCCCGCGAGATTGCCTCGCGAAATTCCTCCAGTTTCGCGTGCCGGCATCCAATACTCGGTGAATGCGATGGTTTGGCGCGGTTCCAGGAACGCGTACGTCTCCTGATTGCGAAACAACCCCGCCTGAATCTCCACATAGGCACTGTTGTTATCCGATAGCGCGTTTCGCCAATCCAAACCATCCGCGTCAACGCCCCAGGACCAGATTTTCTTGGCGGGCACTTCGGCATACTCAGCAAAATGTACCGTGCCGCTGTTGGTCCTGGGGTGCCAGACGCCCATGAAGTTTTCGCGGCTTCCGTGCACAAACAAAGAGACCGGTCCATCTGTCTGATTGCGAATAATGCTCAGGTCTTTTCCCTGCGCATCCACGGGCCAGGTTTGCACTTCGGCGAAACCGTGCGCCGCCGCGAAGCGCATGGGATATTCGATTCGCGAATCGTCCCAGGCCTGCACAGCGGCATTGTTCCACCAGTAGAAGCGGTGCCGTACATCGCTGCGGTTGTTCAGAGTCACGTGCTCCTCCAGCACGGTTGAGCCTGGCCGCAGCGTGAGCTCGACGACCCATTGCATCCCGTAAACACGGTCGATATTTCCGACAGTCACCGAAGCACTGCAGTCAGGTTTCGCCGCATAGGCAAAATCCACGGGCGACATCGAAACCCAGTTATGCGAGACCGGAAAGTTGAACTCCACGCCAAAAGCCGCCCACGCCCCGCGATATCCGATTTTTGCTTTCTTCAGGGAAGGATTCGCATAGAACATCGGCTGGCCGCTGATTTTGTCCACGCAGGTGTAAATATGCCCGCCGATGTCGGGCAGCACGGAGCACTTGATATATTCGTTCTCCAGATAAATGGCCCGCAAATCATGCGTCACGCGATGACTGGTTATTTCGGTTCGCAACGTATACGGATAGCTGAAACGATTGGTGGCGTACTCATCGAAAGGCGGATTCGGATCGGGCGAGCCTTCTTCGTAGACGGGAAGTTGCACCGTTCCTTCCCACACGCGGACCTGGCCGTGCGCGAATTCGCCTAAGATCAGCAAAAGCAAAAATGCGGACGCGCAACGAAGCGGTGGAATGCTTAACCCCGAAATCTTGTGCTCGGCAGCTGCGAGACGATCAGTCATTTCATCGGCCGCATGCTCAAGAAGGCGTGTGTAGTGGAAACCGTTCCACCACTCGCTGAATGATTCCATCTTCGGAAGGCGAATCCGGTCGCAGCTCTTCTTCCAGGCATCGGAAGAATCCCAGAAGCTGCGCCACGACCACATCAATAGTTGCGGCATCCTCGTCGCCCAACTCCGCCAACCTCGCGCATTCGATCGCTAAGTCGTGTTCTCCAACCACGCGCTGAGGTATCTTGTCGCCAACCACGACCTTGGCCAATCCCAGATTCTTTCGATCCAACTCCTGCAGCAAATCGAGTTCGTAAGCACGTAGGGTGGGATCTGAAGACAAAAAACAAACAAGTAAAGTTTTGTCCTGCACGTAACTCATCGGGCCGTGACGAAAACCAAGATACGTCTCACTCATGGTGGCTACGCGGCCGGCGGTCATCTCCAGCATCTTCAGGGCGGCTTCGCGTGCCCCCCCGAATTGTGAACCAGAGCCAAGAAATACCACGCGTTCAAAGCTAGTCTTTGAAATTTGGGCAAAAGCGTCAAAATTTGCGGCGATTACGTCTTTCGCGATATTACTCAATTTCGCGCATAACTGCCGATACTCGTTGTGCTGGTCCAGCATTCCCACGAAACGCGCCGCCAGGAGTAAGTTCGTAAAACTGCTGGTCATCACCAGGCTCTGATCGTTGGTTTCACGCGGAAGTGTGATCACGTGCACTTTTTTTGGGTCTTGCCAAGCTTTGGTGATGCTGCCGTTTTCATTACAAGTTAGAACGATGTGGCGTATTTGCGGTTGTGTGTCGAGCAGCAATTCTATAGCTCCCCGGCTTTCCGGACTGTCACCTGACCTGGCCAGCGAAATCAACAATCCGGGCCGGTCGGCCGGTAGCGCTTTTCCTCCATACATTAACAAATCCCCGCCGCTTACCGATTCGATGCGCATCGGCAGACCGTCTCGCAGCATAGACTGAACACATTCCGCCGCGTACTGCGAACTGCCTGAACCCGTCAAGGTAACGCTTCGCATCCCTTTTAGAATTTGTTTCAGTTCTTCACGGCTTTCGATCATCAGTTCGCAAGTACGCAACCATGTCCAAGGTTGCTGGCAAATTTCGTGCAGGGTATGGAAATAGCCCAGCCGGCGCTGCTCCGCTTCCGGGAGGCCAAACAATTCAGCGGCTTTGGCGTGATTACGCGAGACCAAAAGTTGCCAGTCTGCTTGTGACATTGGGGCGCTGCTATTCATGAACTGGATTCTTCCTGGTTGCGAGATCTCCTGCAGATCTGTCCCGGGACAGAGACGAAAAAATTTGGAGGGACGACTTACGGCACCACCTTCAAGGTTTGCACCTGCTGTCTGCCGGGCCGCATCTCCGGTGTTGTGATATCTACGGCGCGATCCTCTCCATCAACCGAGCCGTGCCACACACCGCCCCCGAATGTAGTGATGTAAACTTTTTTCACGTCGGCAGGATCAGGAGTCACGCGATGCCCCCACTTGAAGTTAAATCCGGGTATGCGCGACCAGGTGATTCCCTGGTCAGTAGACCTCCACGCCGACGATTCGAATCCTGCAGCGTAGAGAATTTTTGCGTCTCGCGGATCGATAATTACGTCGTAAACGTGCCTATCGCGGTCCAGCACTATCTTCCACGTCTTCCCCCCATCTTCAGACAAATACACGCCGCCGCCATCGCCATGCACTCCAGCCGCGCGCGCCCAGGCCGCGAGATACAAGCGCTCATGATTAGCGGGATCGATAGCCAGTCCATTCGGAGCATTGCTCCCTTCGGGCAGTGATACCGGCGACCACGTTTCCGCCCCGTCCGTTGATTTGTAGATGGCGCCGTCTTTTTCCGTTCCGATGCTGCCGTCTTCCGAGCGCCTGGAAAGCAGTGCGTACAGCGCGCCTTCATTGTCGCGGATCATCCGCCACACGAACGGCTCATGCTGCTTGATCCCTTTATTTTTGAGCGTCCACGTATGGCCATCATCCACGCTCTTGTAAACGCCGCGACCGAAGGCAGCCACGTATAGAACGCGCGTGCCTTCGGGACTCGTGGGATCCATCAAGATATGCGTCGCTGCAGTTTCTTTCATCCCCTCGTTGGACTTTACCCAAGTTTTACCGCCATCTTCACTGCGGCAAACACCGCCGCGATAATCACTTATGCTTTGCGTTCTCCACATCTTGGGCCGGGGCAGATCGTGCGTCCAGCTATTGACGCTCCATACTCGCCCTTTCACTTTCGGATCGAATTCCATCCAGTAGGTGGTGTTCATCCAATCCTTGGGCACACCTTGCGTCGAACTCATCCAGGATTTTCCGCCGTCTTCGCTTCTGAACAAGCCTATGTCCGTCGTGGTGATGAACTGACGGTTGTGGTCGAACGGGTCAAAGTGATAGCCGTACGAAGTGGTGACATCCAGCCCCGTAGTAGTCCAACCGCCTTCTTCAAGTTTCTTTGAATACGCCGCAACCCAGGTGGCGCCGCCGTCGGTGGTCCGCATGGTGCGGCCTAAATCCGTGCCGTAAGCTAGATTCGCGTCCTGGTCGGCTACGCCCAACGCCAACGGATTTTCGCCCCAGTCAGATCCAAATCGCTGCGTGATCCATGCGTCATGAACGTTCGTGGCTGGGTTAGCCGCCAGACTGCTGTCTTCCTTCCACACCAGTTTCCAGGTTTGCCCAGCGTCGGTGGTTTTTGCCACTCCCATCCACGTCACGCCGTCCTGTGCGAGCTCCCGGTAAGATAGGTATGCCGTCGCCGGATTGTGCAGGCTTGTGGCAACCGCGCGCACTTTCTCGCCGGCGCCCGCCAAACCTACTTTTTGCCACGACGCCCCTTCGTTGTCGGACACAAACGCGGATTCGTCTCCGATTACATACAGGATTGCTTTGCCATCGACCGTGAATCCCGCGGAACTATCCGTAAAAGCTTTAGCGGGCGGACCTGAAAGTTTCTTGAACTGTGAGCGCTGTTTTTCCAAGAGGAAATGTGGTCCCGCTATTAGCAGAGTGCGTGAGGCACGCGGCGACTGCGGATTCACCCACAGCTTTTCGGCCGGTTCCGGAAGATCTTGTTCCTTCATCCAAGTCGCGCCTTGATCACGCGACTCAAAAAATGCCGCTACGTTTTTCTTTTTATCTCCCGCAACCACATACAGCACCTTTGAATCGGCCGGATCAATCGCCATGGCCGTGATAGTGCCGAGCGGATTGGGCTCCGCAACCAGTTCCTCATCAGAGTGATCCGAGCTCATCTTGATTTGTTTCAAGCTAGCCAGCTGGGGATAAACCAGGTTCCAGGTTTCCCCAGCATCCTGGCTGCGCCACAATCCATCCGCCTGGGCGTACATTACCTTGGCGTCCAGCGGATCAAAAACGAAAAACCTTACCACCCCGCGCAGGCTGAACATTCTCCACGAATCGCCGCCATCGTGACTGATATAGGACCCCGTCATGTCGCAAGCGACGAGCACGGTACGGGGATCATGTGGGCTGATCGTGGGATGAAACATGGCACCCCCACCTCCAGGCCCAATGATGTGGAAATTTCCGGGACGGGATTTGCTGCCCGGCACAGCGGCAAGCACAACAGCTAAGGCAAGTTGAAGCAGAAATAGCATAGCGGATTGCTTTTTTTTACTTTCTTTGCCGTTTCTTCGGTTTCTTTTTGTCAGAAATGCATTGGATTGTCAATTGGTATTGGCTTACTTGGACTTTCCATGTGGCAAATAAGAACTCGGGACTGCACATCCTTAATAAGCGGCTGTCACCCCCGCTGGCTCAATGTTATCGGCAGCTATCGCCAGGTAGGTACCCGCGTAGTCCCTCAGTGAATGTAGGCACCGCCTGGCAACAAATATTGAATCGGCCACATCTCCTGCTTCTCGCGAACGATGGTGGCCCAACTGAAGTCTCTGTCGTTCGGCTGCGGAAGCAGTTTGATTCCCGGTAGCGTTTCCGAAATGGTTTTTGCCAGAAAATAACCGTTCCCCGTAGCAGTCACGGTAGTAACACGGGCGTCCAGCGTTCCCCTTACAAATCGGGTAGCAATTTCTGCGTCCTCAATCATTTGCAAAAAGTACGGCCTACCCGTCAGCAATGAGTTGTAGACGTAGCCGGCCAGCACGCCCGACAGCGGAGAAGTGTAAGCTTGCTCGAAAGTCATTTGTGCCATCGCCGGGTCGTCGGGCGAAACTGCTTTGTACGGCATCTTCGTCTCACCCAGGCCGCGAAAATCGAACGAGACAATATCCAGGTGCGCGTTCACATATTTCTCGATCTCCGGCCAGTTTTCCGGTTTCACTTTGCCGTCTTCCTGAAACCACAGCAAAATATCGCGCTTGCCGGGTGTGCCCTTGTGAATATGCAACAAAGGAATTTCCAGCGGCCCGCTGTGGTGCAGGATATAGCGGTCGATCAGCACATCTTTGAACTTGGTACTTCCCACCAGTTCCCAATGGATCGCTCCTGTTGACGACCCGCCGCCTTTATACGCGTTCAAGTTCCAGGCTTTAATTTCGCTGTATCCGTTCGCAAAGTACTCTTTCGCAATCGTGGTGTGTTTTGATTTACGTTGTTCGAAATAGTCGCTGATTACATCCATCAGCGATCGCCCGTCTTTAAACTCCAGCATCACCTGTCCGCTCGCGGTGCATAGCAGATTCTTATCATCGAGCTTCGTGGTCTCCGGCAACCCGTGGCCGATCGGCATTGCATTGAAGCGATCGAGAAACTCGAACGCCGCTTCCTGATTTTCCGGCGAAAACTGGTGCGCGTGGTAACCCTCCGCGAGCGCGATACGGTCGCCGTGATGAAATCGTTCGTACAGGCCTTGCACTTCGCGAAAAGTTTTGTGCGTTCCTTCAATTGGGAAAAAATCGAGGACCGCCGCGGCCACCAGCACCGGACGCGGATACAACTGCAGCAACAATCCGGGGTGATCCACGCCGTTCGATATCATGCCGAACAAATCCTGCTCCGGGTCGCTATCGGGATCTGCGAAAATGCGATTGTAAATACGCATGGGCAACGACGTGATGTAGCAGGAAGGCACCACAACTTTTATGCGCTTATCCAGCGCGGCGATCTGCGCGGCTTGAAATCCTCCCCCGCTCGTGCCCACGATGCTGATGCGCTCGCCGTCCACTTCTGGGCGTGTGAGCAGGTAGTCGACAGCTCTGATCCCGTCCCAGATTTCCCATCTGGCAAGATTGGTGCCGGCCAGGTACGCGAGATTGCCCATCACGGCGTGTTCGGCGCAGATCAGGTTGTAGCGGGTCTTGCCAGCCTTGGCGTCCCAGAACTGGCTGCGCTCTCCTTGCCCCACGGGATCCCAGGCCAGCACCACATATCCACGTTTGGCAAGCCGCTGGCACAACTCCTGATAGTAAATTTTCCCACTGGGTGCGTGACCCGCAGGCACCAGCACGGCGGGACTCTTTTTTGAACGGTCGCTTGGCAAGTAGACCAGCGCGCTGACGTACACTCCGGGAAGGCTTTCGAAAATTAGTTTTTCAATCGTGAATCCGTCCATTTCCAATTTGCCAGTGATGCGCGGACGCAAATCCGTTTTTTCGGCAGGCAGCCCGCCAATCATCTCCAATACTTTTTTGCGAAGCGCGTCCTGTACCGCCAGCAGATCTTTCTCGGTTTGGATCCCCGCCCATTCCGCACGGCGCTGATCGTCTTGTTTCCATGCCTGCTCGGTCTGGTATTGCAGATACGGAGTGATGCGGCGTCCCGTTGAAGCAGTCTTCTCAAAAACCTGAAACGCTTCCGCGGGCGGAACTTCGTCCGCGGCCCGTCCTGCCGTCGCCAGCATCGCGGCCGCTAGTATCAGTAGACATGACCACATGATTTCTTTTCGCAACAAGTCTCCCGTGTATTTACTTGAATGGATTTGAAAATGCCACCCTGCCGTCACTGCACTGTAATTTCTCCCAGCGCATACCAGCCGTCGGGCTGCCGCCCTTCGATTGCCAGCTGAATGAACGGTTTTCCCGTGCGCGGATCAAGCATGGCGATACGAACGGAATATTTTCCGGGCTTCAAATCCTCGGAAACGTATATGGGACCGTCGAAAAGGGCGTCACCTGGAAGCCATTTCCTCACGTCCACCGGAATATTCGCGATCGCGCTTCCATTTGCAGAGTGCAATTCCATCGCCAGCCGGGCTTCTCGATAGAGCGGCGCGACGCCGGCATTCAACCACCACATGTGCACCGGCATCACGTAGCCGGCCCTTACAATTTTCGGATGCTCCAAACGCCGCAAGACCAGCCGGTATCCCATCTTCTTTTGGAAATCATCAAACTGCGCTTTCCACTCCGGGGGTATCGGTGAGCTTTTTACGTTCACGGTGCTCACATGCCAGCGTAAGGCCTGCGCCAGAATGTAGTCCACGTCGAAGCCGTCTCTTTTCCATTCCGCGGGAGTGCCGCACGTTTCCAGCGAAACTGGACTACGTTGCCAAACCTCTTGAATCCCGGCGCGCACAATCTGTT
>JALYLI010000098.1 GCA_030774335.1 Acidobacteriota bacterium
CCGTTCAAGAGCAGGCTTGCGGAAATCGGCATCGGTGCAGTAATTGGTGCGGTGGTGTATTTCTCCGGTATCGTGCTGCTGTTTGGCATGGCGTGGTTTTTTGCGAGACGGGCGTTTGGCGAAAGCCGGCTGCCCTCGTGGAGCGGCATGCCCGCTAACTACTATCGTGATGCGGTGTTGATTGGTGTGGGCGGGACGGCGGCGCTGGTGGGTGTCAGTCGCCTGGTCGCGGTGGTGTCGGCGCACTGGCCCACGGTCCATCGCGCGGTCGAATCGTCGTTTGGCGGCGATTTTGACGCCACGATTCCAGCGGCCTCGATTGCTGGGACAGTGGTACTGCGGGCGCTGATGTATACCGGCCTAGCGGGCCTGGTAACGTCGTTTGTGGCGGCATACGTAAAGCCAACATGGCTTCGGGCATTATTATTTTTGTGCGCCTCGCTGGCTTTGGTGGGCGGCAATTGGGGTTCGCCAGCGGACTTTGCCAAGCAATTCTTGTCGGAGGCTGTGATTCTGGGGCTGTTGGTGCTGGGCGTAACGCGGGTGGTGCGATTTAACATGCTGGGATATTTTTTGATCGCGGCGGCAACGGCATTGCTAACGGGAGCGAGCAAGCTGATGGCGCAGCCGAATGCGTTCTATAAGGCGAATGGGTACGTGGTTTTCTTTCTGTTGATTGCGTTGCTGGCTTGGCCGGTGGTGTCCTGGCGTGGGAGGAGTCATGCTTGACACAAAGAAGCAGCAGATCCCTCGGCTTAGCCCGCCCAGGCGGGCAGGCCTCGGGATGACATCTTTACCCTCATAATCTTAGGCAAAGACCTTTCATGCCGGTAGGCAAAGACCTCCGTGATTGTAGGGCGAATGAGACCGTAGGGTACAAATTCATTAAATTGTGGGAAACAAATGGGGCTCGGGGAGCGTTGTTAGGGAGGGAAGCGATGCTCACCCATGAGGCGGAAGCCCGTCCAACAGGGTGGTCGCGCGGGTGTTCGTATTGTGTTCCGTGCTGGCCTGATGAAGACAACTGGTTTACTGTGTGGTGGCGCTCGCCGCGGCACGGTTTGTAACTCTGCACGAAGCAGCGCACGCGAACAGAAAGCGAAAAATGTCGCTTCCACGATGGGCTTTGGCTGTGGCCGGTGAAGCCGGCGGGCCAGGCAGCGGAGACGCCGCCCTGGCTGCGGTGATTTCGTTGCCGAACCTCGAAGATCGCGCGCTGGTGGTGGAAGCCCAGGTCGGCAACCGTGCCGCGTTCGAAGAGCTTGTGCACCGCTACGACCGCGACGTCTTGCGACTGGCGTTGAATTTGATGAAGCGTCCCGAAGACGCGCGGGACGTTTACCAGGAAGCCTTCCTCAAGGTTTATCGCAACCTGCACCGCTTCCGCTTTGAATGCAGCTTTTATACCTGGCTCTATCGCATCGTGACCAACGTGTGCCTGGATCATCTGCGGCGGCGGCAGGCGCGGCCGGAAGATCAGTCTCCCGAGCCGAGCCATGGACGTGATGGTGTGCACGGCGAAGGGGTTACCGACTTTTTCGAGCGACAACGCGAGCATCGCCCAACGCTGGATCCGGAGCGCACGTTTTTTGGATTGGAAATAAAAGCGCGCATTGCGGTGGCCATGCAGCGACTTTCTCCCCGCGAGCGCATCGTATTTGAGATGAAGCATTACCAGGGATTGAAGCTGCGCGCGATAGGCGACGTGCTGGGGACCACCGAAGAGACGGTGAAAAATTCGCTGTTCCGGGCGACGCGAAAGCTGCGTCACGAATTGGGAGAGCTGCGATGAGCACCGCGGAAAAAAAACCGCGCTGCGCGGACATCGCGCCGGTGCTGGTTTTCTACGCTTGCAATGAGGTCAACGAAAGCGAGCGCCATCAAATCGACGAACACCTGGCAGGCTGTTCCTCGTGCCGTGAGCAATTGGCGAAAGAGCGCGAACTGTGGGAAGCGATCGGCAGCGCGCATCTGTCGACCAGTGAAGTCGACTCGGCGGAGGTGCTGCTGGCGCAGTGCCGCAGCGAGTTGTCTGAAAAACTCGACGACATTGCGGCGGCTCCGGTAGAGGAACAGTGGCGGCCGTTCGGCTGGGTGCAACGATGGATGGCGCTGCGGCCCGCGTGGGCTGGCGCGATGCTGGTATTTCTCGGCATCTTGCTGGGCGCGGAAGTGATGCCGTGGCTGCAGAGCGGATTCTCCAGCGCGAATAACGGGCGCGCGGTGAACGTGCTGGCTTCGCCGAAACTCACCGACGAGCAGCTTTCAAAGATGGCGGTGGCGGGAATTAATCTTTCGCCGTGGCCCAACGCCGCTCCGGGCAGCGTGCAACTGCAACTGCGCGCTGAGCAGCCCATGGTGCTTTCCGGCAACGTGGATGACAGCAACATGCGGCGAGTGCTTACGTACGTGGTGGAAAATGGCGACCAGTTCGATGCCGGCGTGCGCCTGGATTGCCTGGACGCGCTGAAAGCCCAGGCGCACGATTTGCAGGTGCGCCGCGCGCTTCTGGCAGCCGCGCGGAAAGATCGAAACCCCGCGGTGCGCATGAAGGCGCTGGAAGCGCTGCGCGACTCGGCGGCGGACGGCGCAGTGCGGGAAGCTTTGCTGGATGCACTGAATCATGACGGCAATCCGGGCGTGCGCGTGGAAGTCGTGAATATGCTGGTGCATTCACTGGAGCGTGAGCCGCAATTCGCGAATGACGCTGCTTTCCCAAAGCTGGCGGGCGCGTCTGAGAATCTGGATGACACGCCGGATGTCCAGGCGGAGCCCGCAATCCAAGCCAGCCTTGCCGCTTCCGATCTGTCCGTAGAAAAAGTAATTCACACGCTGGAAGAATTGCAAAAGCGGGATCCCAGCCGTTACGTGCGGCTGCGCAGTGCGGCGGCGTTGCGCCAGATTGGGCCGCGAGAACTTCAGTAGCCAGCCGGCCAGCGGAAAGATTTCTAAGATGAAAACTCGCGCGACAGGACGGCTTCGGAATTTCCTGCGACAGGCCACGCTGCCTGGCGCGGTTATTTTTTGTGCTTCGTCGTTTTGCGCGCAGAGTTGGGCAGCTCGCGGGCCGGAACTCGGCGCAGCGGTTAATCCCACTGAACCGGGCAGTTCGGTAGCACCACATTCCTCCGCCGAACGTAACGGCGCGTTTGAAACCAAAGATGGATTGACGCTGCATTTGAGCGCGGACCTTGGGTCGGTACGGATCGTTCCGCTGGAAGCCGGGGCCGCGCCCGCGGTGCGGTACACCGTGCACATCGAAACGGATGCGCGAGCCGCGGTGGCGGAGAATCTGCTTGATAAATATGTGCTGCGCGCCAAGGCGACCAACGCGGGCGTGGATATTGAGGGCGCGCTGCCGGCGCAGTCCGCGCGCGGGGCAGCGCCGGGAGCGCAGTTCTGGGTGCAATTTGAGGTGGCGGTGCCGATGGGTTACAGCCTCGACATAAAAACTGATGCGGGGGATATTGAAACGCAGGATATTGGCGGCACGGCGGTGCTGACCACGCAGGGCGGGAATATTCGCACCGGGCGAATTGGCCTGGCAAGTATGCGGAATGTCAGGAATAGCGCGAGCGGAAATGGCCCTTCGCGGGCGATGTCGAAATTGCGAACGGAAGGCGGGCACATCCAGGTACTGGATGTTGCCGGGGACCTGAATGCATTTACCGGCGGGGGCCACATCAACGTTGGCAACGTCGCTGGGGATGCCACACTGCGCAGCGGCGGGGGGCATATTCGCGCCGGACAGATCGGCGGGCGCGCGGAACTGGATACGGACGGCGGAAATATTACCGTGGGGCATGCCGGAAGTTTTGTGAATGTGCGCACCGGCGGCGGGCAGATTGATTTTGGGGAAGTACGCGGGTCGGTGCGCGCGCAAACGGCAGGCGGCGGCATTCGAATTATGTATGTGGCCGGGCCGATGGAGGTGGAATCGAGCGGCGGAAGTATTTGTTTGACGCGGGTGGCCGGGGCGGTACAAGCCGCAACGGCGGACGGAACGATTACCGCGTGGATCAGTCCGGACCAGATATCTGAAGGCCGGGACGGCATGGCTGCAGCCCATCAAGCGATGGTGCAGCTCGCGGGAGCTTCGCAATTGGCTTCCGGCAATGGCGACATCGTGGTGTTTTTGCCGCGAAACCTGGCGGCGAATATTGATGCGCTGGTCAGCACCGGCGGCGAACAGCGCATCGAAGCCGATCCGGCGCTGCATTTGAATTTTCAAAACGACCACGCGAATGGCGGTGGTTCGGTTCACGCGATCGCGGTGCTGAACGGTGGCGGACTTCCGCTGAAACTGCGCACCACCGCGGGAAAAATTCGGCTGCAATATCTGGACTCGGATCCGTCGCTGCGCGAATCGCGCATTCGCGAACAGCAGGAACGCCTGCGCGTCGTGGACTTCAAGCAACCCGCGCCCGTTACCGCAACCGGAACACCGGAGGGGCCGGCGGCGAATTCGCGCAGCGACTGGCTGGAAGACTGGGTTAGCAAACTGGAAGTGGCGTTCACCGGCGGACTGCGTGAAGACGCGGATGATTTTCGCAAGCGCCTGACGGCTTCGCCTCATCCGCCGTACCCGGAACTGGCGCAGCGCGTGGGCATCCAGGGAGTGGTGAGGCTGCAGGTGCGCGTGCTGCAGGATGGGCGAGTGGAAGTATTGAAATTGCTGCAGGGCGAGCCGGTGCTGGCGGATGCCGCGATTACCGCGGTGAAACAGTGGCGTGGCAAACCAGCGTGGGTGAATGGAAAACCGGTGGAAGTGATTTCCACGGTGACGTTCAACTTTCAACTCAGGTAATTGGCGCGCCGGTATTGGCGCAAAATTCGTGTCGCTTTTCGGGCCCAGATCATCCGCAAAACTCGAAGGGGGTAACAAATCAATGCTTCGACAGACGCTTCGCGCAGCTTTAGTTTTGTGCCTGGTAAGCGCGGCTTACACCGCTGCAGGTTTGGCCATCAGCAAGGATTTCGATCAGAGCTACCCATTGCAGCCCGGCGGCTCGTTCGAATTGCAAAATGTGAATGGCACGGTGGAAGTGGACGGCTGGGACCGCGACGCCATCGAAGTACACGCGGTGAAGACCGCGAAAGTTCGAGAATCCGACCTGGAGCGAGTGTCGATTGAAGTGGACGCCAAGCCACGATCGGTTTCCGTGGTGACGCGCTACCCGCAGAACGAGGGCGTGGAAGTCGCCGTGGAGTACGTGATTCACGTGCCACATGGGGCGCGCGTGGAGCATGTGGGTACGGTAAACGGCACGTTACGAATTGCCGGAGTGGACTTTATAGAAGATCTGCGCACGGTGAACGGAAACATCGAGGTATATGAGGGTGGCGGTTCGGTCCACGCGCACACCACAAATGGCAACGTGCATTTGGAGCTGGCGCACATGGTTGGGGCTCGCGGTGAAAAGGGTGAAGCGACCGCGGAGACCACCAACGGATCGCTGCTGCTGGCCGTGCCTTCCGATACGCAGGCGGATGTGGAAGCGAAATGCCTGAACGGCAATTTTTCGTCGGAGCTGCCGCTTTCGCTGGAGAGCAGCCTGCGTCCGCGAGAAATACATGGCAAGCTGGGCAGGGGTGGCGCGCCGATTCATCTGCATACCGTGAATGGCACCATTCGAATGGTGGTGCTCCGATCAACGGTTTAGATTCTGGCGCGTCTAAGCAGGTAGGACGATTTACTCACCAAGTATTTTGTAAGGAGGATCGATGAACAAGAATATTTTGATTACTGGGGCCGGCACAACGGCGCTGTGCGCGGCGCTAATCGCGTTGCCGGCTTACACCACGGGCGCAAAGCAGCACGAAATGCAGGACCCCCAGAGGCACGAATTTCGCCTCGCGTTTGGCGATGATAACGGAAGCTGGCTGGGCACGGAAACGTTGGATGTAACCGGGGAAAGAGTTAAGGAATTGAAGTTGCCAGCGGAGCGCGGCGTATTCATTGATCATATTGCGCCCGACAGCCCGGCCTCGAAAGCGGGCTTGAAAGAAAAAGATGTGGTTACGGAGCTTAACGGGCAACGCGTGGAAAGCGCGCTGCAATTCCGGCGCATGATTCGCGAAATTCCCGCGGGGCGCAACGTTGAACTGACGGTCTGGCGGGACGGGCGCGCGCAGACCTTGAACGTTACCTTGGGCAAGGCGGAGTCTTCATACAGCAAAACAATGAAAGCGATGCCCGGAACATTTTCGTTTCGGCTTCCGGAAATGCCGGAACTGCCCGAGATGCCGGACACGCCGGAGATGGCGGAGATTCCTGAAATGCCGCCGATGGAATTCAACGGAAACGTGATGTACGCGGGGCACCCGCGTCTGGGCATCGATGCGGAAGATCTCAGCGGCCAACTGGGGACATTTTTCGGAGCGCCCGAAGGAGAAGGCATCCTGGTTCGCGCGGTGGGCAATGATACGCCCGCGGAAAAGGCCGGTTTGAAAGCGGGCGACGTGATTACTTCGCTGAACGGAGAGCGCATCCGATCGGTGGGCGACTTGCGGCAGCAGCTTTCACGGCGCGATGAAGGCAGCGATAAAAACAAAGAAGGCAAGAATCAGACCGTAAAGCTGGGGGTGCTGCGCAACAAGAGCGAAATATCGCTCAACGTGGAGCTTCCCGCGCCCGCGGGAAGAACAAAGCGCATCATCACGCATCGCAAGAATATCTAGACCGGTCGTTGCAGGAACTGAACGAAGCCCGGACCTTACGCGTCCGGGCTTTTTCATTTGCCGGCAAGCTCCGTACGCTTACGGCGTTTTTTTCTCACGGCCATATTTTTTGGCGAGCCGCACAGGGCGGCGCAAAGATGCCAGATGGCCCGCAGCCTCTTGTCCTTCAGGCGGAGACCAATCTTCTTGTGTCGGCGAGAAAGTAAGTCGCAACAAATAGGCCACGCCCGAGAAGGTGTTTCCGCGCATGCGCAGACGAAAGAGCGCACGCGATGGAAGCCCGGGAGGGAGGTGGCCCGCGGCGGGTAGCCACGCGGCGATCTGCGCAGCCAGGCGGACAGCTTGTGAATCCGCTTGCACGCGCTCGAGGATATTGAGCGGCAGCGGCGCGCGCAGCAAGCTGCGGGCGAGCAACAGACCTGCGCGCAGCATACGATCAGCGCCAATTCCTCGCGCTGTCGCAAAACAACGTTCCCAATTCAATCCTGTCTGACGAGCAGTGAAGGCCGCTACGTCGGCCACCAACGTCAGCCGCTCCCAAAGATGTTTGGCGCCGTGAATGCATATAAGGATCAACTCATCCTCGATAGAAAGCGCCGGAATCTCCTGGCCGTCCACGGAGACGAATTGCCGCCGCGAAAAGAATTGTTCCACCGGCAATCCTCGCGGGAAGTACCGCATGGTGCGTTCGGTGTGCAGTTCCACCAAAAGTGGAGCAGTCACGCGAACGAACAAATATTGGCCAGGAATTTTTTGCGCGCGAATGGCGTCGAGGGGAATTTCAGGCTGGTAGCCGGCGGCGATCATCAACTCGGTGGCGCGAAGGATGTCGCTCTGGCGCAGAACGAAATCGAGATCGCCGTAGTGGCGGGCGCCGGCGTCGCCGTAAGAGCGCAGGGCGAGCATGGGGCCTTTTACCAGCATGGCATCCAATTTCGAAGTCCGAAAAACATCAACGAGGCGAAACAACTCCGCGGTCAACTTTAAGGAAGTCAGGACCTGGGCGCGATGGGTGTCGCGAATTTTCTGCGCAATGCCTGGCGGCTCGAGTTCCGCGTCGTAATGCCGCAGGATGGCTGCCAACTGGGCGATCACGCTATGTTCCTCCGCCAAATCCAGAAGATCCGGAGCTGAAGCTTCGTCAAGCAAGTTGCCAAGACGCGCCAGGTCAGGATGCGGAGAAGAGCATTCCAGCAACGCCGCCCATTCCGGAGAAGCGGCGAGGCTCGACTTACTTTTGGCGTTCTCGAAAGGGGTGGCCAAAAATCGACTCCGGCACTGCTGCTAGTGTACGTGAACATAATTATTCCCAGGCGAAAGACAATGCGCGGATGTTTCAAACAATCAGCAAGGAGATTTAACGCAGGCTGGTTTGTGTTCGGCAAGGAGACAGGCTATAAAATGCTGCGTGCGCGAGATCGCCATCGCTGTTGACCATCTGGAGAAATCGTTTCCACCGGCACGCAGCGGCTGGCGGGCGATGCTGCAACCGTTTGAAAAACCCACGGCGCGCGCGCTCGCGGATGTTTCCTTCGAAGTGCGTGAGGGCGAGGCGCTGGGGCTGCTCGGCGCCAACGGGGCGGGAAAATCGACGCTGTTGCGCATCATCGCGACGCTGCTGCTCCCCACGCGAGGCGCCGCACGCGTGGCGGGGTTCAACACCGTTTCGGAATCTCGTGAAGTGCGGCGCAGGCTGGGCTATCACGCCGGCACGGACAGCGGATTCTATGCGCGGTTGACGGCGCGGCAGAACCTCACTTTTTTTGGGCGACTGAATCAACTGGCATCCGCGGGCACCAATGAGCGCATCGCGGAACTAGCTGGACAATTCAGGATTGGAGAATCGTTGGACCGCCAGGTTCGCACGCTCTCCGCGGGGACCGTGCAGCGATTGAGCCTGGCGCGCGCGCTGCTGCACCGGCCGCCAGTGCTGCTGCTCGATGAGCCGACGCGCAGCCTTGACGCCATCGGCGCGCTGGAATTTCGCCGCTTCCTCAAATCCGAGATATTGCAGGGCGGGGATACCTGTTTGCTTTTTGCTTCGCACACGCTGGCGGAAATTGAAATGCTAGCCGATCGTGTCGCGGTAATCGATTCCGGCAAGGTGCTGGCGTGCGGCACGCTTGCCGATCTGAAACAGCGGACCAGTACAGCGAATCTCGAGGAAGTATTTTTGCGCCTGACGGGGTTTCGCTCACCGGCGGAGCCGGTCGATTTCGAGGACGCCGCCGAATGAGCCGGGTGGTTCGCGAACTATGGCTGTTTTTCTGGCGTGACCTGATCGTGGCGCGCACCTACCGCACTCTTTTTGTGCTGGAAATTGTGGAGGCGTTGTTTGGGACGGCCACTTTTTATTACGTGGCGAGACTGGTGGACAGTCCCTCCGTACAACAAGTTTTGCCGCAGGGTGGCAGCTATTTTGCGTTTTCGCTGGTGGGTTTTGTTTTTCTGGATTACCTGAACGCCGCGCTGAACACTTTAGACCAGAGCCTGGTCGACGCTCGCGACAGCGGCACGCTGGAACACATGCTGATCACGCAGACTTCCCTGCCGGTATTTCTGGCGGGTTCAGCGGTTTATCCGTTCGTTTCGACCAGCGTACGCATCGCGGTGTATTTCGCGTGGGGCGCCATTCTTTTTGGGTTTCCTTTGGGCAATGCGAACTGGCTGGCGGTAATTGGCGTGCTAGCCGCTTCCCTGCTGGCGTTTTCCGGTCTGGGAATTATTTCGGCAAGTTATGTATTGCTGTTCAAGCGCGGCAATCCGGCGAAGTGGCTATTCCTGGGCATCACCAGCCTGACCAGCGGAACATTATTCCCAATCATCGTGCTGCCGCACCGGCTGCAATTTCTGGCGCGCCTGAATCCGGTCACTTATTCGCTGGACGCAATGAGATCCGCTCTGCTCGCAGGCTCCAGCGTGGAAACGCTGTGGCGGCCGCTGGCCGTGCTGTTGGGTTTCACGATGGTGCTGTTGCCCTTATCCATGGCAACCTTTGCGTGGTCGCTGCGCCGCACCAAAGCTACCGGAACCCTAAGCCATCGTTAGTTCGTGGCTGTTCAACGGCTTACGCGATACATCGAAGAGAGATTCCTCGACTGCATAAACCGACTCCTTCGCAGGAGCGAAGGAGAGGAAAAGGCGTCGGTTCATTCCGCTCGGAATGACACATTGTGGTCTGCGACCGTGTGGGTGCCGCTAAATTACCGATACGAAAAGCCAAGCAACTCAAAATAAAAAAAAAGGAGCCGGTTCCGTGTCGCGGAACCGGCCCGAGTAAATCCACTGCTAGGATTTTTTCTTCCTGACGTTTACTTTCGTGTCGATGCCCGGCGAAATTTGCTTCAAAGCTTCGAGTCCGAGCTTGGCTTGCGCTCCGTAACCATTAGGTGGACCATCGGGATCGAGTTCCACGGCTTTTTGATAGGCCTCGACAGTTCCGGGCTGAATTACAAATTCCAGTTTATCGCCGTTCTTTTTGGTTTCCATCGAGCCGACCAGTGCCGCGCCGAGCAGGTACCAGGTCTGGGCGCTTTTGGGATCGAGTTCGCTGGCTTTCTTCAGCGGCTCGACGGCTTCCTTCAAACGGCCGGCGTTGTACAAGCTGATGCCGAAGTTACGCCATGCGGTGGCGGCATTCGCCGGATCCAGTTCGGCGCTCTTGGTGTAGGAAGCGCGGGCATCATCGATCTTGCCGCTGCGCGCCTGCACATTTCCCAGATTGTTGTAGTAGCCCGGGACGTCGGGCTTGGCAGCAATGGCCTGCTGATAAGCGGCGATGGACTCGTCATTGCGGCCGCCGAGGTCATACGCTTCCGCGAGCTTGGCGTAAATGATGTGCTTGTTGGTGTCGCCTTCCTTGGCAGCCTGCTGCGCCTGAGTAAATTCGGCGGCGGCCTGAGTGGCGAGCTCGGCGACCTTGGCTTTGGCGGCGTCACGTTGGTCGGCGGGGGCTTTTCCGGCTTCTTCTTTAGCCTTGCGCTCCTGCTCGAGCAAGGCGGAGCCGGCGGTGAAGTGGCCTTTCATGCCTTCAAATTTTGTTTTTTCTTCTTCGGCCTTCTTGGCTTGTTCCGCGTATTGCGAACCTTGCTTCGCTACGATGTCCTTGAAATTGAAATCGGCTTTGGCCTCGTTTCCGCCCTGCACCTGAATGCGGCCCTCATACGGTTTGTTAGGCGCGGGTAGCTGCACGAAAAGGTTATAGATGCCGGACTTGAGGTTGCGAAAACTGTAATTGCCGTCCTTGTCGGTTTTGGTCTCCAGCTTGGCGCCCTGATCGCTCACGATCTGAATTTCAATCGCGGCCCACGGTTTACCGGCGACGTCCATAATTTGTCCGTGGATGGAGCCATCTTGCGCGGAGACGCGCGGAACCAGGACGGATAGCAGCAGCGTCAGACTAAAAACGCCCAGCATCCAAGAACTCAAACGTATCTTCATACTCGATTCTCCTTTACCACAGCTTTCCCGACCGGACGAAGCGCACTATTATTACTGGATTGGGGGCCGGATTCAAAGCTCAGGACTGGGCAGCAGCAAGGCGGTAAGAAATGGGATCGCACAACCCGGCCTCCGCAAAAGCACGCAATCGCAGCAGGCAACTATCGCATACTCCGCAGGCTAAATGCTCATCTTGATAGCACGACCAGGTTAGATGCAGTGGAGCGCCTGCCTCGATGCCCTTACAAATGATCTCGCTCTTTTTAAGGGAGATAACAGGAGTGGTAACGGCGATTTGCGTTTCGGGGCGGGTGCCAACGCGGATGAGTTCCTGGAAGACGCGATAGTATTCCGGGCGGCAATCGGGATAGCCGGAGCTGTCTTCCGCGACTGCGCCGATGTAAATGAGGCGGGCGCCGATAACTTCGGCCCAACTGACAGCCACGGAAAGAAAATGGGCGTTGCGGAACGGCACGTAAGTTACGGGAATTTCGGAGGCGCTGGAGTCGTGCTGATTTTCCGGGACGGCAATATTTGTGTCGGTGAGAGCAGAACCGCCGATGGCCCGGAAGTGATCAAGCTGAACCACCAGGCGTTTCGTGACGCGGTAAAAATTGGCGATGGCTTCGAACGCCTGGCGCTCGCGTTGTTGCGTGCGTTGGCCGTAGCCGGCGTGTAGCAGCGCAACGTTTTGTGCGCCGTGAGTCTGCACGGCCATGGCGGCGCACACACAGGAATCCATGCCGCCGCTGAGGAGCACGACTGCTTTTTCCTGATGAGCTTTTTCCGCGCCGGGCATGAATTGTCTTTCAAACGCCTTTCGTGGCGGGGTCCCACACAAATTTGTGGAGTTGCAACCCTAGTCTCACCGGCAAGCCGTCTGCGAGCATCCACTCGACGAGTTTGTGGGGTTCCAGTCCGGGCCACTGTGCGTCTGGCCCTTCGAAGACGGGCGAAAATAAAACCTGGCGGACGCGAGCGGCTAGATTGTGCTGTGTGGTGA
>JALYLI010000099.1 GCA_030774335.1 Acidobacteriota bacterium
CGCACAAATCCCTGCGTCAACATCTTGGCCTGCTTCATGGACTGCGCATGCGCGGGCATCCACGTCTTCCCATCCGTCAAATCCGTGACATAACTTTCAAAATCGCAATGCTCGTACCGCTTCGGTATCTTCGCGCGTTCCATCACCCGCGCCGCGCGCTGCTCCATCCCGCAATCGCATGCAGTAGCCACTTTGCCCGGCGTACCATCCACGCGCGCGCCCACACGCCATCCCGTCCCCCGGCACAACGGACAATTTTCTATCGCCATCTCTCTATCGCCACGCTTGATTACGTCTCGGGTGCCGCACCCCTTCGATTTCAATGGTGCGGTCTTTGACTTTTCGTCTCGCCACACAGCATACGAGCACACACACGCCACAGCAAGCCATGCAAAAACAAAAACTTAACTGCTCGAAATTATTTGCTACAGGAAATCGTAATGTCCGGAGATTGACCGCACTCGTTTTATGTGGGCTTTGAGTCTGAATTTTCCAAATGTAAGCGAGCCCTAAAGATGTGACGAACTAACCTCTTACGATCCGTGGCACAGCTCGCACAATCGCGTGCTGCGATCCATGCTCCGGCGTACGCGACACCCGCGCTAACTCCTGCTGCACCACATGCGCGAACTCGCCCATTTGCCGCTCCATCTCCATCATTTTTTCGCGCATGTTCAGAATAATTTCTATGCCCGCCAAGTTCACGCCCATGTCGCGCGCCAGCGTCAAAATTACATCCAGCCGCTCCAGGTCTGAATCCGTGTACAGCCGCGTATTCCCCTGCGAGCGCGAAGGCTTCAGCAGTCCCACACGTTCATAAAGCCGCAAAGTCTGCGGATGCAATTTATAAAGCTCCGCCACCGCGCTGATCATGTAGCCGGCCTTGGCCCGCTTTTTAGCTTTTTGCGGCATCGCTACACGCCCGCCTTGGTAAACATGTCTTGCCGTGGATCATCCGGCGCCAGCGTTTCCAGTTCCTTCATTAAATTGCGAACGCGTTCGTCCGTCGGCTGCGGCACCACCACTTGAATTTCCGCGTACTGATCGCCACGCGAGCCATTGCGCGCCCCCGGCACGCCCTTTTCTTTCAGCCGCAGCGTCTTCCCGCTGTTCGTTCCGGGAGGAATGCGCACCAGCGACCGCCCATCAATCGTCGGCACTTCAATCTTCGCGCCCAGCGTGGCTTCCGCCACCGTCACCGGAATCTTTACGTACAAATCATTTCCGCGTCGTTCAAAAAACTCATGCGCCTTCACCAAAATGCGCAAATACAAATCTCCCGCGGGAGCTCCCATCGTCCCCGCATTCCCTTTACCCGGCACGCGCAATCGCGCGCCGCTGGCCACGCCCGCCGGAATACGCACATCCACCGTCTCCGTGCGCCGCACCCGGCCTTCGCCATTGCACGTTCTGCACATCGTGCGCAATTTCCCGGTGCCTCCGCAGCGCGTGCATGGAACATTAAATCGCATTTTCCCCGCAGCCTGTTGAATCGTTCCGGTTCCCCCGCACGCCGTACACGTCTGCGGCGAACCTACTGCGCCCGTTCCATGACACGCCTCGCACGTATCCATCCGCGTGATCGAAAGCTTCTTCACCGCGCCGCGCACGGAATCCCAGAAATCAATTTCCACCTGGTATTCCAGGTCCCCGCCTGGTTCGTGCTCCGGCTCCATGCCCCCGCCGCGGCCACCCTGCCCGCTCCTGAAAAACTGGCTGAACAAATCGCGGAAGCTTCCACCGCTTCCCGCCGGACCGGCGCCCGAGCCGCCGCCACCCCCAAAATCAAAGCCGCCAAAATCAAAATTCACGCGCGCGTCGTCGGAATCATCGCTATACGACGACGGCCCGCCGCCCTGCGGCATGTTGTCGCTGTAAAATCCGTGCTGGTCGTACACCTGCCGCTTTTTCGCGTCCGAAAGCACGTCGTACGCTTCCTGCAATTGTTTGAATTTTTCTTCCGAAGATTTATCGCCAGGATTCAAATCCGGATGGTATTTGCGCGCCAGTTTGCGAAACGCAGTTCGAATGTCCTTGGTGCTGGCCTTCTTCGCCACACCCAGCAATTCGTAGTAATCGCTTTTAGCAGTTGTTGGCATCACTTAGTCTTTAGATGGCACTTCTGGATCTGTCTTCGCTTCCCGCGCGAGCCAAGAGGGTGCCGCACCCTTTGTGATTTTCAAAGGGTGCGGTTTTTTCCTCTACGTTCTTGTTAGTTAGGACGCTTGTTCTCGTCCACGTCTACATACTCGGCGTCAATCACGTCGTCAGGCTTCCCGCCTTGCGCGCTGCCAGCCGGACCCGCGCCCGCACCAGTCGCTCCACCTGCCGCTGCGGGAGCACCGGCTCCGGCCGCGCCTGCTTGCTCACCGCCGCCAGCCGCCTGCGAAGTTTTGTAAAGTTCTTCGGCGATCTTGTGCAGCGAGCGTTCCAGGTTTTCAGTAGCGGACCGCAGTCTGGCCACTCCCCCTTCGTTGATGGCCTTCTTCGCGTCTTCGATAGCGTCTTCGGCCGTCTTCACATCCGCTTCGCCGATCTTCTCGCGGTTCTCGCGAATCATCTTTTCCGACTGGTACAGAATGCCGTCCAGGCGATTGCGCGCCTCGACCTCCTCCATACGCCGGCGATCGTCCTCGGAGTGCGATTCCGCCTCCACGCGCATCTTCTCGGCTTCTTCCTTGGTCAAGCCGCTCGAAGCGGTGATGGTGATCTTCTGCTCCTTGTTCGTGGCTTTGTCCTTGGCGCTGACGTTCAGGATCCCGTTCGCATCGATGTCAAAGGTCACTTCGATTTGCGGCGTCCCGCGCGGCGCTGGCGGAATTCCATCCAGCTTGAATTTTCCAAGCGACCGGTTGTCCACTGCAAATTTCCGTTCGCCCTGCATCACGTGAATCTCCACGCCAGGCTGGTTGTCCGCAGCAGTGGAATATGTCTCCACCTTGCGCGTCGGAATCGTAGTGTTGCGCGGAATCTGCACGGTCATTACTCCGCCGAGAGTTTCCACGCCCAGCGACAACGGCGTCACGTCCAGCAACAGGATGTCTTTCACATCCCCTGCCAGCACCGCGCCCTGAATCGCCGCGCCTACCGCCACCACTTCGTCCGGGTTCACGCCCTTGTGCGGCTCTTTCCCGCCGAAGAACGTGCGCACCAGTTGCTGCACTTTCGGAATGCGCGTCGAACCGCCGACCAGCACCACTTCTTGTATGTCGTTCGGCGACATCTTCGCGTCTTCCAGCGCCATCTTCACCGGCTTCATGGAGCGTTCCAGCAATTCGTTCATCAATTGCTCCAGCCGCGTCCGCGTCAGTTTCAGTTGCATGTGAATCGGCCCGCTCGCCCCCGCGGTGACGAACGGCAAATTGATCTCCGTCTCCATCATCTGCGACAGCTCGACTTTGGCCTTTTCCGCCGCGTCCTTCAGCCGTTGCAGCGCCATGCGGTCCTTGCTCAGGTCTATGTTGTTTTCTTTTTTGAACTCGTCAATCAACCAGTCCACGATTTTCTGGTCAACGTCGTCGCCGCCCAAATGCGTATCGCCGTTGGTGGACTTTACTTCCACCACGCCCGCGCCGACTTCCAGCACCGAAATATCAAACGTGCCGCCGCCCAGGTCGTAAACCGCGATGGTTTCGTCCGTCTTTTTGTCCAGCCCGTACGCCAGCGCTGCCGCCGTCGGCTCGTTGATGATGCGTACCACTTCCAGGCCGGCAATTTCTCCCGCCTGCTTGGTGGCTTGCCGCTGCGCGTCGTTGAAGTACGCCGGAACGGTGATGACCGCCTTGGTGACTTTCTCCCCGAGAAAATCTTCCGCGGCGGACTTCAGCTTGCCCAGAATCATCGCCGAAATTTGTGGCGGGCTGTACGTCTTCCCGGAGATCTCCACGCGTGCGTCATCGTGGTCGCCTTTCACTACTTTGTACGGAATGCGCTTCGTCTCTTCGCCTACTTCATCGAAGCGGCGGCCCATGAAGCGCTTGATCGAATACACGGTATTCTCGGGATTCGTCACCGCCTGCCGTTTCGCCACTTGTCCCACCAGCCGTTCGCCGCCCTTGGTAATCGCCACCACCGAAGGAGTCGTGCGCGCGCCCTCTTGGTT
>JALYLI010000100.1 GCA_030774335.1 Acidobacteriota bacterium
TCGATCGCGCCGCCATGCAAAAGCTGGGGCTGACTCCCCCATCATCGACCTCATTGATTTTGTTGACGCCCAACGATGTCCGGCAGCTCGCCACCTCGACCGACCTGGCGAATTTGCTCACCAACGCACAAAGAATATTCTCCGGAAAAGGATTTTCGAGTATCCCGCCGTTTATTTTGCTTGGTGGCGGGCTGTCTACTTTCCTGCTCACCCTTCCCGGAGCCAGCGTGGATTTTTCTGATTCGCTTTCGCTGGTGCGCAGCGGCCGCGAAGTTCTGTTGCGCGCCCAGGACGGGAAGCCGGCAACCTTTTTTGTGGGCGACCGTTTCCCGGTGACGTTGTCCCTGCTTTCAAGCAGTCTTGGAACCGGCGGTGGTTTTACCGGGGTCCCCGGCTCGGCAACCTTTCCCGAAACAAATTTTGTTGTCGGCAGCAATCCATCCGCGCTGGTGTCGGGACCGTTTACCGGCGGCACGCTGCCGGACCTGGCGGTAGTTTTCAACAACGCGGCCGCCAACACCTTCACCATTTTGCAGAATCAGGACAACGGCAATTTTGTGGCGCTGGCCACGCCGCCGCTCACGCTCGGCGCGAATGAAACCGGCCAAGTGGCCATCGGCACCGGAGTCCTTCGGACCGACAGCACTAAATTCACTACTGCGCAGCCGGCCGACGTACTCCTGGTGAACTCCACTTCCAACAACGTGTCCGTTTTGCTTGGCAACGTGGACGCCAACGGCGTGCCTAATGGCACCTTCATCGAAGCCCCTGGCTCGCCCATCACGGTGGGAACGAATCCCAGCTCCATCATCGTGGCGGACTTCAATGCTGACGGCATCCTCGATTTTGCGGTGACCAACAAAACCGACAATTCCATTTCTGTATTTCGCGGAGTCGGCGACGGAACTTTTACTCAGTTTCCGGCCTCGCCATTCCTGTTGAATAAAAATGGCGTCACGGAGACCGGCCCGGTAGCCATGGTGTCCGGAACCTTTCGCCAGGGCGACACTTCCGACCTTGCGGTCGTCAATCAAACCTCCGGCAACGTCTCCATCCTGCTGGACACCATCGACACCAATTCGAATATCACTTTCACGGAAGCCACGAACTCGCCGATGCCGGTAGGAACTTCCCCAGTGGCCATCGCCACCGGCGACGTGAACGCCGATGGCGTCGGCGATCTCGCGGTAGCGAACCAGGGCGACAACACGCTTTCACTTTTCCTGGGCAGCACCACCATCGACGGCACTTTCACGATCGCGCCCGGCTCTCCGCTGCCGACCGCGGCGGGACCCGCCGGCGTACAGATGGCAAGTTTTTCGAATGGACCTTCGCCCGACATCGCCGTGACCAACAGGGACCAAAGCACTCTGACCGTTTTTTTGGGATTGGGCGGCGGATTATTTCAAACCGGGGTGGAGTTGAACACCGCGGCCACGCCGGGCGCGCTCATCGTTTCCACGCTCACCAGCAGCGGCCTTCCCGACGTCGCCCTGGTCGCGCAAGGCTCCACGGCCGGCCAGGGAATTGTCGCCATCGTCCAGGACTCGGCGAGCCTCGCGGCTGCCGGCAGCGGCACTGGCCAGACTCCCTATCCTGGCGCCGAATATATGGATCTGGGTTTGAAGGTAAAAGCTACGCCGACGCTGCATCCCAACGACGAAGTCACCCTGCAGCTGGAGTTCGAAATTCGCGCGCTGGCGGGCGGCAACGTAAATGGCATTCCGATTCTTTCGAATCGCACGCTGACGCAAACGATTCGCGTCCACGAAGGTGTGCCGTCACTGATCGGTGGCCTCGCCGATCGCGAGGAAACCCGCGCCATCACCGGGCTGCCGGGTTTCGCCGAACTGCCCGGCATCGGCTATGCCTTCGGCGGCCGCACCAAAACTTTGACGGACACCGAACTGCTGATTCTGATCACGCCGCACCGCTTGCGATCACCGCAGAAACAGACCGGAACAATTTTTGCCGGGCGAGGCGAACGAGGCGTAACGCCCAGCACGCTGCCGTCGGAGCGCGTCCAACCGCCATGATGCGCATTTTCAGCCCGTCCGCCCAGGAGAAATGATCAGGGCAGCGGATCGAATACCACGACTGGCTGATACGTCCGTGGCACCACCGCTTCGGCTATGGCAATGAGCTTTTCCTGCTGACTGAAAACCCGCAGCCTGGGTGGGCGCGGATCGCCGCCATCCAGTTGCACCGTGGCTCCCGGAGGCGGCTCAGTGCGGCCCGGTTGAATTTGCGCGACAGAAATATTAAATTTTGAGCCGTGGCGCACGCGCCGCTCGATCACCGGCAACACATTCATGCGCGGAAAATTGAGCAACAAACTTTCCAGGCGAATGAGGCAGGACTCGATTTTGCCCTGACGCGCGGCGGCGGCTAATTCTTCCAGCTTGACGGCTTGATCCAGCGAAAATTCCCCGACGGCCGTGCGTGAAATCTCCGCCAGGTGCGCGCCGCACCCCAGCTTCTGCCCCATCTCGTGAGCCAGCGCGCGAATATAAGTTCCCGAAGAACATTCGATCGTGAAGCGCGCAATCGAACCCCCCACGTCCGTCAAACGATATTCGAAGAGCTCTACTTCGACGGCCTTCAGCTCCACCGGCATTTTTTTCCTGGCCAGTTCGTAAGCGGGACGCCCTTGAATCTTTTTCGCGGAAAATGATGGAGGCATCTGCGAGAAGCGGCCCACTCGCTCTGCCGCGAATTTCTCGAGCACCGCGGGGTCCAGCGCCGGCGCAGTGTCCGGGCCTTGGGCCTCCCCATCCGAGTCGTAGGTATCTGTTGCAAAACCGAAACGGAAACCGGCGTTATAGCGCTTGCGGCGGCCGTTGTAGAACTGCACCAGGCGCGTGGCTTTGCCAAGCAGCAGCACCAGCACACCCGTAGCCAGAGGATCTAGCGTTCCGAGATGTCCGATCTGCCGGAACCCCACCAGGTGACGCACCGCATCCACTACATCATGCGATGTTTTTCCTCGCGGCTTGTCGATGACCAGTGCGCCGTCAAAAGGCGCGGGTTGAGGTTGCTGAGGCAAAATCGATTTTCCTGTTTTGCTACAGATTTTGCGCGTTCATTTACAAAACCCCCACCCGCAGATTCGGCGCGTGGGGCACCCAAAGCCTTAAAGAAAATTAGAACAGAAAGAATCTACTGAATACAGGGCGCCCATCCGCAGAATTCGGTGACTCAATTCTAACTTTGCGGAGAGGGATTGGGTTTCTTTACTTCCTTCAGGAGCTGTTCGATGCGCTGAACTTTTTCCTGCGAAAGATCCAGGGTGAAATGGAGTTCGGGCACGCGCCGCAGCTGTAACCGCTCAATCAATTCGCGGCGAATATAGCCTGCCGCGTGTTCCAGCGCCTTGACTGCGGCAATTTGCTCTTCGTCCGTGCCCTGCACGCTCACAAAAACGCGCGCGTGCTTCATGTCCTGCTGCACGCGAACTTCGTTGGCCACCACCATGCCTTCCAGGCGTGGGTCCTTTAGTTCCCCAACGAGCATAGCGTTGATTTCGTGCGCAATTTCTTCACCCACACGCAGGTGGCGATGATTCGCTGGACTCATGAGCGATTCCTGTAAGACCCGAAACGTTGACGCACTCTAAATCGGATGCGCCCGCGATAGCAAACTTTGCTTCCAAGAGAAGACTCTAAATTATTTCTACCGCGTGACTGACCAGCAGCGGCCCAAGGATCAAATCCGCCTCGGCCAATATATGTTGCAGCGATTCTTCGACATGCTGATCTTCGCCGGAAATCGTGACAATACCCACCACCGAGCGTTGCCACTTGTCGTGATGCTCCAACTCCGCCACCGCCACATTGAACTTTGCGCGCAAACGATCTTTCAAGCTGCGGAGCACCTGCCGCTTATCCTTCAGCGATTGCGCGTGCTGGATGTGAAGCTCGAGGGTGAGCAGGCCGACCGGCATCAGCGGCTCCGGGGAAAACTACTCAACACGCAAACTACCTGCTGCGCGTTGTTGCGGCGGTGTTGCTGTTGCGCTCGGCCGCGGCTTCCGCCGCGGATACCTTGGTTACCTGGAAGCATTCCAGAATGTCGCCAACTTTTACGTCGTTAAAGTTGGCAATGCCCGCGCCGCACTCAAATCCGGTGCGAACTTCGCTGGCATCATCCTTGAAGCGTTTCAGGGAGCTGAGCTTCGAGGTGTAAATCACCGCGCCGTCACGCAGCACGCGAATCTGTCCGTCGCGCTTGAGCACGCCGTCCACCACGTAGCAGCCGGCCACGGTGCCGGTGCCTTTCACACGGAACGTGTTGCGCACTTCCGCGCGGCCCAGGTACGTTTCGGTGACCACTGGTTCGAGAAGGCCTTCCATGGCCTTCTTCAGCTCATCGGACACCTCGTAAATGATGGTGTGGGTGCGGATGTCGACATGCTCCTGCTGCGCCAGATCGGCGGCCTTGCGATCGGGACGAATCCCGAAGGCAATCACGATAGCGCCGGATGCCGATGCCAGCAGCACATCGTTTTCCGTCACCGCTCCCACGCCCGAGCCGATAATTTTCAGCTTCACCTGATCGGTGGAAAGTTTGGGCAGCATTTCGCTAAGCACTTCCACGGAGCCTTGCACGTCGGCCTTGATGACGATGCCCAATTCCTTGACGTCGCCGGCTTTCAGTTGCTCGTGCAACTGATCGAGCGTGATGCGTGCGCCGCTGCTGCGGGCCATCTGCGCGTCGCGCTGCTTGCCTTGCCGATATTCCACGATATGGCGGGCCTTGGCTTCATCTGTGACCTGGAAGTGGTCGCCGGCGTCCGGTATGCCTTGCAGGCCGAGAACTTCGACCGGAGTTGAAGGCGGCGCGTCGATTACCGGACGGCCGCGATCATCGAACATGGCGCGAACTTTTCCGAAAACCGCGCCGCAGATAAAGAAGTCGCCCGGCTTTAGCGTGCCGTTCTGCACCAGGACGGTCGCCACCGGGCCGCGGCCTTTGTCCACGCGCGATTCCAGAACGGTTCCCGTCGCGGGTGCATCGGGATTAGCCCTAAGTTCGCGCAAATCCGCAACCAACAAAATTGTTTCCAGTAATTTGTCCAAACCAATTTTCTGTTTCGCGGAAACTTCCACAAATTCCGTGTCGCCGCCCCATTCCGCGGGCATCAGTCCGACTTCCGTAAGCTGGCGCTTCACGCGGTCCAGTTGCGCGTCCGGCTTGTCGATTTTATTGATGGCCACGATGATCGGTACTTTAGCCGCTTTGGCGTGATCGATGGCTTCTTTCGTCTGCGGCATCACGCCGTCGTCTGCGGCTACCACCAGCACGACAATGTCAGTGACTTTCGCTCCGCGTGAACGCATGCGCGTGAACGCTTCGTGACCGGGCGTGTCCACAAAAACCACGCTGCGATCATTCACAACAATTTTGTACGCCCCGATATGCTGCGTGATACCGCCGGCTTCGCCTCCGGCCACATCGGCCTGGCGAATGGCGTCCAGCAAACTAGTCTTGCCATGATCGACGTGACCCATGACGGTGACAACGGGTGGACGAGGCTTGAGACTTTCCTTGGTTTCTTCCTTGGCAACTTCCAGCACCATTTCTTCTTCAAGGGAAACCACGCTGACTACCCCGCTGAAGGCTTCGGCCAAAGTTGTAGCGGTCGGAACATCGAGCGCCTGGTTGATGCTGGCGAAGACCCCGCGATCCAGCAAATTTTTCAGCAATTCCTTGGCGCGCACGTCCAGCTTTTCGGCCAGCTCGCGAATGGTGATGCCTTCTGTGATGGTTACTTCACGCGGCGCGCGCGGTTCCGGCGGCGCGATAACCGCGGCGGCCGAACGGCGGTCGCCCATGCCCGGACGCTGACGCGTCGGGTGCAGCTTGCGCTCGCCTTCCTGCTCGCGTTTATCGGCTACAGGGCGTTGACGCTGCGGCGGTTTGCGCGTGTACAGCGGCTTGCCTGGCTCAGCTTTTGGCGGAAGTTTTTCCGGAAATGGCGGCAACATCCCAGGACGACCCGGCGCACGAGGCCCGGGACGCGTTCCGGTAGGCAGCGGGCCACGACGTTGTTCAAAAGGTCGGCTGGGCGCGCCACTCGAACCTGCGGGGCGTGGAGGAAATGTTCTGCCAGGAGTCGGCTGCTGCGGACGCATTGGTTGACCTGGACGAGGGCCGCCAACGGGACGCTGGCCACCTTGACCTAGGGGTCGTGATGCCCCATGTGTGGTGCTCGGCAACGGACCGCGATTGCCTGTGGGCAGCGAAGGACGCGGCGGACCAGCAGGTCGCACGGCAGGCGCACCGGGGCGCGCTTGTCCGGCGGGCGATGCGGCTGCCGGACGAATTGCGGGAGGCTGCGGCCGAAGTCCTGACGGTGATGGAGTGGCCGGACGAACAACCGTTGGTCCGGGCTGGCCTGCGGGCCCGGCCGGACGGATCGGAGTAGGAGACGTGGCGCCAGCAGACGGGACCGGCTTCGCAGCCTGGGGCGGTGCAGCGGGCCGTGTTATTGCCGGCGCGGCTGGCGGTACGACTGAAATCAGCGGAACGGATGGCGTGGCCGACGCGGGCGATGCGGGCCCACCAGCCTTCGCGGGCGCTATGGGTCTGGCGGGTGGTACAGCCGCTGGCGGCGCTGCGGCTGCCGGCGGTTTGATGGGCGTAACAGTCGGCGCCGCTGGTACAGCCGAGATCGGCGTAGGTGCAGGAGGAACTACGGTCGGCTTGGCGCGTGCCGCTTTGGCGGCCACTTCTTTGGCCTGCGCTTCAGACTTCGCACTGGCTTCCGCAGCTGCTTCCGCGTCCGATGCGCCCTTTATTTTTTGACGAACTTTTACGGCGACATCTTCCGGGATAGAACTCGAGTGCGTCTTCTTTTCCGTGACGCCGTAGCCCGGCAAAAGATCGATGATCGCCTTGGCCTTTACTTCCAATTCGCGGGCCAATTCATTAATACGAACTTGATTTGCTTCGCTCAGGACTTTGCCTCTTCCGGATGTTCCGCATCGCCTTCGGCAGATGTGGATTCATCCTCTGGTGCTGCATGATCTTTGTGTGTTTCAGAATTTTCTGTTGATGCTGGCGTCGCGGCAGCGGATTCGTCGGGCGCTTCGTTCTCGCTGGCTACTTCCTCTTCGGAAGTTGCGGGCTGTTCGTTCTCTGCCGTGGCATTGTTTTCGCCGTTCTCGGCCGCTTCCGCCGAAGCTTCCGCTTCCGCCGCTTCTTCGGACTGCTGGTGCTGCGCCCGCTCGCCTTCCGCAAGCGTCTCGGAACCTTCCTCTGCAGCAACTGCGCCTTGTGCGGGTGCGGCGCCTTCTTCGGTAGCCGCCACGGCTTCACCGCCGCCTTCGTAAAAGCGATTCACGGCCTGATAGATTTTGTCGACCATCTTTTCGCCGATGCCCGGAATTTCCATCAACTGTTCCGGGGTCATGGCCGCGAGCGCTTCCACGTTGTTGATGCCCGCGGCTTCCATTTTCTCGATAGTCTTTGCGCCCACGCCTGCAAGTGACGTCAGCGGTGTCGCCGGAGCCGTCAACCGCGTCATCTGGTCTTCAATCTCGCGGCGCTTTTCCTCTTCACTCTTGATGTCGATATCCCAGCCGATCAACTTGCTGGCCAACCGCACATTCTGTCCTTTTTTGCCGATGGCCAGCGACAGCTGTGAATCTTCCACAATCACTTCCAGCTTGTGTAGTTCCGGATCGGTAATCTGCACGCGCGTGACTTTCGCGGGGCTCAAAGCTTTCTGCGCGAACGCCACGGTTTCTTCGCTGTACGGAATAATGTCGATTTTTTCGCCGCGCAATTCACGAATGATGGATTGCACGCGCATGCCCTTCATGCCCACGCAAGCGCCCACCGGATCGACATCTTTATCGCGGCTGGCCACCGCAACCTTGGTGCGTTCGCCGGCTTCACGCGCGGCAAAACGGATTTGCACCGTGCCGTCATAAATTTCGGGAACTTCCATTTCGAAGAGACGCTGCACTAGTGAAGCGTCCGCGCGCGAAACGATCACCTGTGGACCCTTGGCGGCGCGATCCACCATCTTGATCACCACGCGCAGGCGCTCGCCGATATTGTACGTTTCCAGCTTGGACTGCTCGCGCTTGGGCAAACGCGCTTCGGTGCGCCCCATGTCCACGATCAGATCCGGGCCTTCGGCGCGCTTTACGATGACGGTGATCAACTCGCCGACGCGCGTGTGATACTCGTTGAAAATCGTGTCGCGCTCGGCTTCGCGCACTTTTTGCAGGATAACCTGCTTGGCGGTCTGCGCCGCAATGCGTCCCAGCACGTCGGTGGGCTTGGCGGCGATAATTTCCGCGCCAACCTCCACTTCCGGATTTTTCTTCTTGGCGTCCGTCAGGCTGACTTCCTTGCTGGAGTCAGTGACTTCTTCCACTACGATATGCACGGAGAAAACGTCAACCTGGCCGGTCTCGTGATTGAACTTGGCGCGCAGATCCTCTTCGGTCTTGTAATACTTTCGCGCGGCCACCACCATCGCGTCTTCGATCGCCGACACCACGACCTCGGGCTCAATGTGCTTCTCGCGACTGAGCATTTCGATCTGTTGGTAAAGCAGATTCGCCATTTCCGGTTTCCTGAAATTCTCGCGACGCCGGCAAATTAAAATCTACCGCGTCAATGTTGCAGCAATTTCAAAATCTTTGATTCAGAATTCAACGACCAGGTTCGCCTTGCGGATGGTCTCGAGCGGAATCTCCACCATTCTCGCGTGCTTGCCCTGCAACTCCACTCGAACTTTTCCGTCCGCCACGCCCGCCAGCCGGCCTTCAAAAAACTTGGCGTTTTCCACCAGTTCGGTGGTTACAATCTTTGCCAGGCGGCCGCGAAAGCGTTCATATTCCGCGGGCTTTTTCAGTGCGCGATCCATGCCCGGGGAACTGACTTCCAGAACATAACCCGCCGGACCGGGAATCAAATCCTCAACATCGAGGATTACGCTTAACTGCTGGCTGATCCGCTCGCAATCCCCATGGGTAATTTTCGGGTACGGATTGCTCGCCGGAACTTCATCCGCTCCCGAATCGGACCCTTCTGCATTTCCACCATTCGAATCCGTCGCGCCTGCTGCCCGTGCTTGCTCCGGCAGACGGTCGATATACACCCGAAGGAATCGCTGTTTTCCAACTTTCCATTCGACATCGGCGATTTCGAGGCCTTCCGAGCGCGCAACCCGCTCGGCGGCCTGGCGGACTTTTTCCAGATTCAAGCGAAGACTCCCCGGCCTATGGCGGTCCAGCGTGCGCTGTAACCGCGAGCAACAAAAAAGTGGGCTTGCGCCCACCGATTGGTGCGACCAGCTTCAGAGCGAAAACAGAGTATATTCCGGCGGCAATGTAAAAGCAAGATACGAGCTCCCGCCCTCGCTGGCCGCTGGGAATGAAGCGCATTGCCGTTACGCAGCGTCAAAACAATCGCCTCCGGCACTGCAACCGGACGCGATTTTCTTAAAGTTATAAACGGTAACGGCGATTAAGGCTTGGCGGCCGGAGGAGTCGCTGGCTTTGCGGTCGGCTGGGCCGCTGCGGGCTTGGGTGTAGTCTTTGGCGCTGTCGTCCCGGCCTTCAACGGATACGCCTGGTCATACAGCTTGATGATCTCCTGGGTCACGTCAATCTGGTTGGACGCGTACAAGATCGGCGTATTTTGCGCCGAAGAGTCCAAAATCGCCACATAGCCGTTTTCACGCGCGTAGCGGTCCAGCACATCAATCATTTTGCGCCCGATCTTGTCGATTACCTCGCCCTGCGAAGCGTTTACGTCTTCCTGGTATTCGTCCTGCTTGCGCTGCAGTTGCCGCGCCAGCAATTCGCCCTGGCGAGTTAGCCGTGTCTGCTCTTCCTGGCTCAACGTGGCTTGGCCTGCGGACAGCCGCTGCCGCAAATCCGCGATCTGCTTGTTCAGCCCTTCAAGCTCTGTCTGCCGCGCCGCGAATTGCGTTTGCAGCTCCGCCGAAGCTTGCTTGCCTTCCGACGTTGTGACAATCGCCTGCCGAACATTGATGACGCCGATCTTGCTGCCGGACGCGCCACCAGCCGCCGGTGCCGCTGCCTGGGCCTCTACCGGCGAAGCGCCGAACACACCGGCGCTGGCCAGAATCGCTGCTAACAATATCTTTCTCAAATTCACTTTGTTCTCCTTATGATTTGCCCCGACGAAGGGCCTAAAAGCGGGAAGCATGTCCTTACGCTAAGCTAAACTTGCCTGCACCAGGCGTTTCTTCAGATGCTGTTCAAACCCTGAAGTATAGCCGAGCCTGTTTACTGCCTGCAATCACAAACACCCATGCACACCCGCCTGTCAGCGCTCCCTACGGCAAGGGCAGAAGCAAAACGCGGTTGTTGGCCTGATCAGCAATCACGGCCAGATTCGTCAACGGGTGAATCGCCGCCGCGAACTGCGTGGACCCGCCGACTCCCAGCGTCGCTTTGGTCCTGAAAGTCTGGGAATCCACGATGGAAATCGTGTTGCTCAGAGCGTTCACCGTAAGAATCGTGCTGGTCTGAAAGTTGATCGCCAATGAAGTCGGATTTATGCCCACTCGGATACTCTGCGTGGCCCCGTTATCGGGATTGAACGCGGTGATCAGATTCCCCTGACTCGAGGTGGCGTAAAAATTTGCCGTGGCCGAATCGAAGACCACGCCGGACGGCGTCGCCTGGATTCCCACTAGCGAAGCGGTGGCATCTTTCACCGGCACGGTCGCGCCAATGTCTACGACATCCAGTCCTCCGAACGGGGGCGAAGAGCCATTCAGAATTAACGAAGTAACCACAGCCAACCCGCGATTGTTCGTGCCACGGTCGGGATCAATGGCCACCGCCAACGGGTTTTGATTTACGGCCACGGACGACGCCTTGAGCGTCCCCACCGGCGAAGCCAGCAGTGGGCTCAGATCGATGGATGACACCGTATTCGAACCAGTGTTTGCGATCACCGCGATTCCGGTTTCCTGGTTGATAGCCACACCGTTAGGCAGTGTGCCCACCGTCAAATCAGTGGTGGCCTGCGCATTCGTGTCCAGATTCAAAAAGGAGGCGGTTCCGGCCGTGTTGTTGGTCACTACCGCAAGACCAAAGCGAGGAATCACGGCTACGCCTGCCGGTCCGGCCCCCGTTGGAACACGGTTCGTCAACGTGCCAAAGGTGGAGTCCGCCTTTAGGCTGATTACTGATGCATCTGCGCAGCCGGAGTTCGTGACTACCGCGACGTTTCTTTGTTCATCAATAGCCACGGCTCCCGGCGCAGCCTCGGTACCGGAGCACGCCGGCACCGGTACGGATTCCAGCACCGTGAAATCAGTGACGTTCGAAGACACGCCCGCCCCGTTCACTACATCCAGCCCGAAACGCCGCGGCGTGGCCAGAAACGAAGCGGGAATAGTCACATCGATTTCGCGGTTACTCACGAATTGAATATCCCCCGCCGGTAAGCCTTGCCCATCCAGGCGCACCTGCGAACTGGCGTCAAAGCCGGAGCCCAGAATTCTTACTCCCGCCAGCGCTCCTGGCGCCGTGCCGCTGGTGATCAGCACGGATTGCGGTAACAGCGCTCCCGGCACCGGTGGCGTGATGACCTGTTCAATGTGCACCGGTTTAATAAACTGGCTCAGGTGAAAGAAACTCAGATTGTCGCTGCCGGAGTTGGCCACCAGAGCAATATTCGTATTCGGATCCACGGCGAGCGCGCCGGAAAGTTTCAGAGAAATACTCGCTCCCCCGCTCGTAAACGTCAGAGTTTTTATGCCCGTCCCGAGAGTGTGCACGATGGCCGCGCGCTGCAGCAGCGACGGATCCAGCAGCGACACTTCGTTGAGCACCGGATTGAACGCCAGCGCCGTATTGGTAAAGGGTTGAAAAGCTACATCCGCCACTCCCGACTCTGTCGGCACATTGTTAGGAGGAGGACCAACGGTTTCCGCGAATAGCGAGATGAAGCTGAACGACTGATCCAGCGAGTTGATGAAACTGATCTGCGCTGAATTGGCGTTCGGATCCGCTAAGACCGCAGTGCGCGTGATGGGATTAATGGCAATGCCCTGCACCGTGCGCGTCAGTGAAAAGGTAAGAAACGCCAAACCGAAACTTACCGTGCCAGGGCTCGCGGTGGTGCTGGCGGTGCTGTCGTCCGCGGCGGTTTGCGAATACGTAAAGCTAAACGCATTGATTACGCTGGTGACGCTGAAGGTGCCGTCGAATATCGTTCCATTCGTACCGGCGGGAAGCCCGCTGATTAATACCGTCCCGGGATTCCCAGGATTGAGATTGTGCGCGGTGGAAGTGGTCACCGTCACAACGTTCGAAGTTCGCGAAGCCGTTGCAATCGGCACGCGAGTTTGCGTGGCCACGTGCTGCAAATCGACCACCGACAGATTTCCAGCACCGCCAGGCGTTACATACGCAAGATCGACGCGCGGCTCAATCGCTACCTGCGGATTCGAACCCGTGTTCAGCGTCACCGATGCGATCGGGCAATACGTGGGAGCGGCCGCGGGTGGCTGGCCAGGCAAGCAAATCGTTACTGGTTGCGCGGGATCCAGGTTGATGATAAATCCCACGTTGGTGGAAGCAAACGCCACCAATCCCCGATGCGTCAGCGAATCAACTCCAATGGAATAGGGAAACGGCGCCGCGGTGGGAGGAGTCGTGGGCGCGCCCGCGGGAATTAATGTGCTCAGATCGATTTTGCCGATGGGCGTTGTGGAAGGCGCCGCCGGCGGAACGGGTATCTGAAAAATCCACAAACTTCGATCCGCATAGTTAATCACCGCTGCGATATGCAACGTCTCATCCACCGCCACGCCCGTTGGCACACTGCCCGGCGCGGTACTCAGAGGAATACTTCCTGTTGGAATGGAACCACCCAGCAATGTGGGCGTTCCGGTATGCACATCCACGAATTGGATCGCGCTGGTGCCTGCTTCCGCGATTACCGCGACCCCCAGCACGCTGTCGAGCGCAATAGCGCTGGGAGCGGCGCCTGCCGGCAATGTCAGCAACGACGGGGTGGCGTCAGGCTTATTGGTGTTGGCGTAGTCCGGAATGACGGCGATATTCGTATATTTGGTCGTCGGCGAAGCATTGTTGTTGGTTACGCTGACCGGATAAAGGCCCGAAAGACCGTTCAAATTCGGAAGCGTGACATTCAACCGCCGTGGCGTGGATACATTCGGAAGGTTGGGATCGGCGACAATCGGCAAAGTTCCGCCATTGAAATTAGCGGACACCACCGGCGCATCCGGTGGCCCATAAAATCCCCCGTCAATCGTCATCGACGGTCCAGCCGGCAGAATTTGCGAATTCTCAGGCAAATTGTCGGGATTCGATGCCACCAGCGCGGGTGTTACCGGAACAACATTCACGGTAAAATTGCCGCCCGCCACCTTGGTTACCGGGCTCGCGGGATTCGTACTGGTAATGTTTACCTCGAACGCTCCGGCGACCGCGAGTTGTTCCGCATTCAGGCGCACTCGCGCCCCAATGGAAGCGGCCGACGAAATGGGGGAAAAAATAACCTTTACCTGCGTCGGTGCTATGGCATAAGGACCTACTGTCACGCCAACTCCACTGGACGTGAGATTGGTGGCGTTCAGGAAAAGATCCTGAAACAAACCACCCTGGGGCGCTACCGGTGGTGAAACGTCCGAAAAGCTGATGGGTCCGGCCTGCACCACCGTCACCGTCGCAGTTCCAAAGCGCGTGGTATCGAGCTTTGAGGTGGCCACCACGGTAACCGTTGCGGGGGTAGGCACCGCGGCCGGCGCGGTGTATAAGCCCGCGTCATCGATCGTGCCGCACGTTGGCGAACATGTCGTGGCCGTCGGTGAAATGGGGTTGGCGGTAGTCCCTTGCACCAGCAGCCAGGTCACATCATTAGGGGTCGTATCCGTCGTCAGTGTGGCCGTGAATTGAAAATTTGCGCCCGTGGCTACCGTTGCCGTGGCCGGATTCACGCCCGCGCGAATTCCGGAGTCCAGCGTAATCGTACTCGCGCCGCTTTTCTTTTTGTCCTCATTCGAGGTAGCGACAACCGAGATCGTTGGCGGCGGGTTTGGAACCGTGGCAGGACCCGTGAACGTAACCGTGGTGTCCTGCTGATTGGACAACGTGCCCTGGGCGGAGGTGCACGGAGCGGCCGCGGAAACTACCGGGGTGGTGGAGCCCGATGGCGTAGTCGAGGTCGTGAACGTGCATGACCACGTCACCGAAGTATCGGTCGCCCCGGTAACGATGGCCGTCAGGGTCACGGACTGGTTCACTACCAGCGTTCCGCCGGAAGGACTGACCGAAACTACGATCACGTTGCCTTTGGAGCTGCCGCCGCATCCCGCCAACAGTACGCAAGCCGCTGACACACTCAGGCACAAAACTCTTAGAATTTCCGCTGCCTTGATTCTCAATGTCTCCCCCCACAAACGTTTCTGCAATTTCACCCCACGACGAAGCGTTAAAACGTCCGGCTGACCGTAAACCGGAATGTTCGCAAAGCCTCAAAATAATTCAGGCGGCCGGGATTGGCGATGAACTGATTCAAAGTCGGACCGAACTGGTATTTGCAAAAATCCTGAGGAAGCGAGGAATTCTTACCACAAATCGCGAGCTCACTATTCTCGATGAAATCCGGCGGCGCGGTAATCTGAGTATGCAGCCGGTTGAGATTGAAAGCATAGTAGATGCGAAATGGCGCTTGAATAATCGGAAGTTGCACCACCAGCTCCGCGCCTGTTGACGCGCGCACGCGGAAGTTTGTCCCTTCCGCGATTTTCAGTTGCCGCTGCAAACCGATTTGTGCTTGGGCATTCGGAAACTGCGACAAAAGATTTGCAAAGCCGGTCGGATCCAGGCGCAGCGCATTTTGGCGCAAGATGCCCACGGTTCCCACGTCCATAAAAAGTCCCGCGGTCACCGGTCCCGCAATGGGAATGCGATACTCAAAATTTCCGTACGACTGCAAGTCCCCGCCCGGAAACGTAATGGTGTAACCCAGCACCGGAATACTCAGCGCACGTTGAATCGGCGTTCCGTTGCCGTTCAACGAGGTCGGATCGGTGTAGACGAATTGTTGGCGTGTCGCTGTGGGGATAAACGTCACCGGCGAGATGGAGCGAATGTCAAATCCGCGGATGTCGTTTTCGCCACCCATATAGAACCGGCTGAAGGGTGGAACCTCCTTGCCTCCGTATCCGGTGATATAGGCCGCGGTGGCGTGGAAGCCCAGCACGTTTCGCCGCTTGTTGATGGGACGGTACAATTTGAAATCGAAAATGTTGCTGATGCTGTTGACGTTGCCGCCCAGCGGCCCGCCCGAAAAGCCCAGCGAATAGAAATAGCTCTTGCCGCTGGTGGGATTCTGCGGATTGCTGATGGTGTTGTACGCGATGCTCGGCGTGATGGTGCTGGATAAGATTCCATTGAGTGCGCTTGGGCCGGCCACGCTACGGAATTGCAATTGTTCAAACAGAATCGTCGAAGCCTGGTTGAACGCCGTGATGTTTGTGCGCGTCAGGCCATACGATGCGGAAACGCGCGTGAACACACGCTTCTTCAGCAGCGAGCTGGCAAAGACCGTGAAGCCGGTGCTGTCCTGGTTGTAATTCTGAATGAATTGGGGATTGATGCTGACGCTTCGTCCGGTGAGCAGCGCCTGTTGCTGCGCCTGGTCGAATTTGTAGCGGCTCGAGAAAATAGTAAATCCGGACTGGATCGGACGGTCAAAAAGATAAGGTTCCGTGAACCCAAACTGGAAGCTGCGCTGCAAGTTGCCGAATTGCGCGGAGAAACTCAGCGTTTCGCCCAGGCCCAGGAAATTGTTGGTCTGGTAAGTCAGTCCGATAAAACTTCCGGATAAACCGCTGACTCCGCCCTGCAAGCCGATGGACTGCTTGCCCTTTTCCTTGAGCTTCAAATTAATGTCGACCGTGCCTTCCTTGGTGTTGCGCTTCAGTTCCGCGGCCTTGTCCGCCTCGATTTTATCGAAGTAATCCAGTTGGTTCAGGCGCAGGATGCTCAGCTCCCACGCGCGCTTGTTGAACAGCTGGCCTTCGTCGATCAGCAACTGTCGGCGGATTACCTTGTCTCGAGTGGTGGTGTTGCCGATGAAATCGATGCGCCGCACGTAATACTGTTTTTCCTCGTTGAACTTCATCGTCAAATTAATAATTTTCTTTTCATCGTCGAGAATGGTCTCGGGCTCGGCGGTGAAATCGATGAAACCGTATTCGCCGTACGCGTTTTTATAATTCTCCAGCGCTTTACGGACCTTGCCGGTGGCGAACAGCTCGCCTTCCTTCAGTGGAAAAATCGATTTGAGCGCCTCCACTTTCAGTGACAGGGCCTTGTCGGGATCAGCGCTGACGATTTTCAGCGTGCCCATGCGGTAACGGTCGCCCTCTTCGATCGGTACGGTGATGTTCACAGCCTTACCGGAACTTTTGCCGGCGAAAGGCAGTGGCACGCCGAGTTTGTAGGAATCCGTGTCGATATTTTCCAGCACGGGGTCCTTGACCAGCACCTTGAAATACCCGTTGTCCTGGTACAGCCCGCGAATGCCCACTTCCAGATCTTCGTTCAATTTGTCGCGGTCGTAGGTCTTCGACAGCACAGGAATTTCCGTGATGTACAGCGGAATGGCATAGGGTCGATCATGACGCATCGTCCGAATCAGCTTACGGTCGCTGAACGCATGATTCCCGCTGAACTTGATCTGCCCCACCTTTACTTTGGGGCCTTCTTCAATCTTGAACACCAGGATCACCGCGTTGCTCGACGCGATCCTCTCGTACTCGGGAATCACTTTGGCGAATTGACGGCCGTGCTCTCCAAGCAATTCGCGCAGAACCACCTCCGCTTTCTTGATCTTGGTGGGATCAAACTGGCTTTCCACGCTGAGCCCGACCTTGCGTTCCTTGAAGCGGTCCAGAATGTCGGATTCTGAAATCGAATGTATACCGTCGTAGCGAATGCGGCGAATAACCGGCCGCTCTTTTACGTCGAAAACAACAATTTTTGCATCGGCGCGGTCCGGTGAATCTTCCACCCGCAATTTCACATCTTCAAAAAACTGGGTGTTCCAAAGCGCCTGGAAGTCGCGGCGCAATGTCTCTTCGTTATACGCATCGCCTTCGCGGGAAAAGATGCGCGCCTTTAACGTGTCGCTGCGAATTCTGCGGTTCCCCAGAAATTCGATGCGCTCAATGACACCTCGCCCCGGGGTGGCTGCCGGTTGCGAACCGCCAGGCGCAGGAGTTGATTGCTGTTGTTGCGACCGACTAGGGCCAGGCCGGGAGCGAGACCCGGGGGACGCGTCTGCTCCGGAATTGTTTCGCGGAAGCGCGTATGAAGTCAACGCGAAGAAAAAAACCACCATCGCGATGCCGCCTATCCGCCCCGTCAAAACCCCGTGTGAAAAACACACTCTTCTTTGAGCGGCCATTGAGATGTTCAAGGCCGCGCCCCCAAACCCAAGATGTCATCTCCTGCCAGACCAGGTGTGGGCCAGCTCAGCGTCAAATGTGATGCGGTCGCCAACTAGGGCGGGCCGCACTACCGCGACGCGTTTGGTGTCAGATTCGTTAGTGAACTACAGGGGTTGCCTCGCCTACTGGCCGGAAAGAAAGGCCTTCCCCGGCGACGTAAATCTGAAGCGTCGCAGGCCTCTGAATTCCCCCCTGGATCAGTGCTTCGGAGAGCGGATCTTCCACGTACTTCTGTAGAGCCCGCCGCAGCGGTCGCGCCCCGTAACTGCGGTCCGCACACGTTTTCTCGAGAATCCACTGCCGTGCTTCCGGTGAAACTACGATTTGAACCTGCCGGTGAATCAGCGTGTCATTCAACTGGCCCACCAGCAAGTCAATAATGCGCAACAAATCATCGTCGCCAAGAGGATTGAAGATAATTACTTCGTCCAGGCGATTCAGAAATTCCGGATTGAACGCGCGCTTTACTTCACCCATCACCAGATCCTCCATGGACTTGAGGCCGGCTTCATCGGCGCCCGACTGGAAACCGATGGACGTGCGCCGTTGCAAATGGCGAGCCCCGAGATTGGACGTCATGATAATGATGGTGTTCCGGAAATCCACGGTGTTACCCAAGCCATCCGTCAACTGCCCGTCTTCGAAAACCTGCAACAATATGTTGAAGACATCCGGATGCGCTTTCTCGATTTCATCCAGTAGGATGACCGAGTAAGGCGTGCGCCGCACCCGCTCAGTCAACTGCCCGCCCTCTTCGTATCCCACATAGCCTGGAGGCGCGCCGATCAGCTTGGAGACGGAATGCTTCTCCATGAACTCGGACATGTCGAAGCGCACCAGCGATTTTTCCGAGCCAAACAGAAATTCAGCGAGCCGCCGGGCCACTTCCGTTTTGCCGACGCCCGTGGGCCCCAGGAAAAAGAAGCAACCCACCGGACGCAGCGGAGATTTCAAACCCGCGCGGCTGCGGCGAATAGCGCGTGCCAGAGCGGTAATGGCTTTGTCCTGGCTGATGACCCGCTTGTGCAGTTCCGGCTCGATGCGCAGAAGTTTCTGTTGCTCATCCTCTTTAATGGAGGACACGCCGATACCCGTCCAGCGCGACACTACTTCTTCAATATCTTCGCGAGTCACAATACCAGTGGAAGCGTCATCGAGCTTATAGCGCTCGCGTAGCCCTCGCAGATTTTCCTTTTCTTTGCGCTCTTCTTCAGAATAAAAACGCGCCTTTTCAAATTCGTGGTTGGCGATGGCCGTTTCCATGCGGTGCGTGATGAACTTCACGCGCTTTTGCACTTCGCCTACCTCTTCGGGAACCGTGGCTTGGCGCAATTTCACACGCGCGCCAGCCTCGTCGATGAGATCGATGGCCTTGTCCGGAAGAAAGCGATCGGGAATATAACGATTCGAAAGGTACACGGAATATTTCAACGCTTCGTCGGTGTAGCTGACCGCGTGAAATTTCTCATAGCGCTCGCGCACGCCGCTGATGACCTGCACGGCTTCTTCCTCATTCGGCGCGGGAACTTTTACGGACTGGAAACGGCGTTCCAATGAGCGGTCTTTTTCCACGGATTTGCGATATTCACCAGGAGTCGTGGCGCCGATGCACTGAATCTCACCGCGTGACAACGCCGGCTTCAAAATGTTCGCAGCGTCCAGCGAGCCTTCCGCCGAACCGGCTCCCACCAAAGTGTGCAACTCATCAATAAAGACGATGGAATTCTGGCTCTCCATCAATTCCTTCATGATGGTCTTGAGCCGCTCTTCAAACTGTCCGCGATACTTGGTTCCGGCTACGATCAACGAAAGATCCAGCGAAAGAATGCGCTTGTCGGCAAGAAATGGCGGAACGTCACCGTCGGAAATTCGCTGCGCTAGGCCTTCGACGATAGCGGTTTTGCCCACACCGGGCTCGCCAATCAAAACAGGGTTGTTCTTGGTGCGGCGGCACAAAATCTGAATCACGCGCTCTACTTCGCCGTCACGCCCCACCAGCGGGTCAAGCGAGCCTTCCGAGGCCGCCTGCGTCAGATCGCGGCTGAACTCCGCCAAAAGAGAAGTTTCCTTGGGACGAGCCGCGGTAGTCTTCTCCCCGGACGTGCGCGCTAACTCTTCGCGCAAAGTGGAGAGCCGCAGGCCGCGCTCCATCAAAATTTCAGCGCCAAAACATTTTTCCTCGCGCAGAATTCCCAGCAGCAGGTGTTCCGTGCCCACGTGCTTCACGCCCAGACGTTCGGCCTCTTCGCCCGCCATGTTAAGGATGCGCTTGCACTCCGCGCTAAGCGGCACTTCCACGGAGGTGGAAATGCGCTCGCGAATGGTGATGCGCGCCTCAATTTCTTTACGGATGGACTCAATCGAGCCTTGCTGCCGCAAAAAACGGTTGGCCAGAGCTTTGTCCTCGCGCATCAAGCCCAGCAACAGATGCTCAGTCTCGATGTAAGGACTGCCGTATTGGCTGGCCTCATATCTGGCAAAGAAAATTACACGACGCGCTTTTTCGGTATAGCGTTCGAACACGTTAGCTCGCTTCTCCCCCGGGGGTCTGACTCGCTGCGGCCGTAGCCTCACGAGTAGTAAGAACGCCATGTTCCAGCGTCAGGATACGATCACACCGCGCGGCGAGCGACAGATTGTGCGTCGCCATCAGCGACGTCAATCCGAGCGTGCGATGCAGCCGTAACAATAGCTCGAACACAGCCCAAGCATTCTGCTCATCTAAGTTCCCCGTCGGTTCATCTGCCAGCAATACTGCCGGCCCAGTGACAAGCGCCCGGGCAATCGACACGCGTTGCTGTTCCCCGCCGGAGAGTTCCCCTGCGCGGTGGCCGGCTCGATCTTCCAAGCCCACCTCCGCAAGCCACTTTCGCGCCATGCCCAGCGCGGAAGTGAAATTTTCGCCGCGCAACAACAGCGGCATGGCTACATTCTCTTCAGCCGTAAAGTCCAGCAGCAACTGGTGACGCTGCCACAAAAATCCGACGGCACGATTGCGAAATTCAGCAAGCAGCGCGTCTTGATTCGATTCAATGGCTTTCGACGCGAAGTATACTGCACCGCTCGTCGGCGTGTCTAGCGCAGCCAGCAAATGTAAAAGTGTGCTTTTCCCCGCGCCGGACGGGGCCACAATCGCAATCATCTCTCCGCGGCGCAAAGTGATGTTGGCATCCACCAGCACGTCCAGAATTTTCGCGCCGGCGCCGTAACTCTTCTTCAAATTTCGCCCCTCAAGCACAATTCCAGCCATCGACGCCGCCGTTGCGGCATTCCTGGCGGAGTGCTCAGCGTTCAAATCAGAGTTGGCATTCAGTGTCATCGTTTCGTCGTCAAGTGCCTTGCTGGTTGCGGTTCAATCGCCTGAGTAGTTAAACCCCACTTACTGTACTTAGATGCGTATAGGTAACCACTTGTAGCCACCTCAGATTGTCCCTTATTGTGCGTTCTGGAGGACAAAAGGATTCCCTTTTTGCCCCGCGGAAGTCGCGAAGGAATTCACCAGCATTGACCCATTTTGATACAGTTGTAAGCGTCTTGTCTTCAATTAGTTAAGGTGGGCTTTTTCTGCCACCGGGCTGAGGGAATGCACCCGGTGCGGCCCGCCTGCCTCTGCACCTATCTAGGAGCAAATTGCGCGCCAAATGGCCAGAGCAGAGTGTCTCAGACCCGAGCCCCTATTCGTAACGCAAAATCTCGACGGGAAGGAGTTTGGCCGCTGCCCGCGCCGGCAGAATCGTCGCACCCAGCGAAATAGCCATGGCCACTAAAGTAATCCACACGCCGTCCATAATTCCCGGATGAAACGGAACGTAAGGCACCGCGTAAACCTGCGGATCGAGTGGAATCAGATGATAGAACCCTGCGACAAACGCAAATACATATCCAACCACCAGCCCGGCAAGCGTTCCAACGGCGCCGATCGTAATTCCCTGCCATAAAAAGATTTTCCCAATCTGATCGCGCCGCGTTCCCAGCGACATCAGCACCGCGATGTCGCGCGCTTTGTCCGTGACCGTCATGGACAGCACCACCAGAATGTTCAGCCCTGCTACAAACGTAATCAGCCCGATAAAAATGGCAGTGACCAACTTTTCCATTCGCAAAGCGCGAAAGAGCGCGCGGTTTTCTTCCATCCATGTAGCTACCGCGTAACCAGACCCGGCCATTTGTGAAACCTGTTGCGCGACCTCATGCGCTTTGTCTGGAAAATCCAACCGGAATTCCAGAACGTTGACCAGTTCTCCGCCGCCGGAAAGACTTTGCGCCGTCGCGAGTGTCAGAAAACACCAGTTCTGGTCGTAGTCATAAAACCCCGAGTCAAAAACTCCCGCAACGCGAAATCTTCGTGACCGCGGCAGCAATCCAAAGGGCGTCAGTCGCCCTTGTGGGCTCGTGAGCGTGACATAGGCACCAGGTGCCAGTTTCCATTCTTCAGCAAGCTGTTTCCCGATCAACAGCGCCTCAATCCCATCTTTGTCCGCCGAAAAATTCAGCTCTCCCGCCACAATACGCTGCAACGCTTCGTCGCTTCGTCGCTCGCGCTCCGGATCGATGCCCTTGGTCACCACTCCTCGCGCTTCTCCACCGAAAGACATCAGCACCGTTTGATATACCGCGGGAGTGACAGACCTCACGCCGGGCAAGGCGCCCAGCTTACTTGCCAGCACTTCGTAATCGCGAATGCCCCCAGAGCCAGGACGCGTCAGCGAAATATGCGCGGTCACACCCAGCAAACGATCCTGCAATGTTTCGCGAAACCCCGTGTTCATCGAAAGCGCGATGACCAAGGTAGCCACGCCTGCCGCCACGCCTACAATCGAAAACAATGTCACCAGGCGCAGCACCGCAGGCCGGTGCGGAGATCGCAAATAACGCCGAGCCACATACCATTCAAAGCGCATGAAGTGACGTGTTCGTCAGGCTTTCTCGCCGGAATTAGCGGGATGATCTTCGCGAGGCGCTGAATCCTGGGCTTGCTGCATTTCCGGCCGCAACAGCGGGAACAGAATGACGTCTCGAATGGATTTCGAGTTAGTGAGCAGCATGGTCAACCGGTCTATGCCGATGCCCTCTCCCGCCGTCGGCGGCATGCCGTAGCAGAGAGCCTGTATATAGTCTATGTCCAACTTTTTGGGAGATTCGTCGCCGCCCTCCGCGATTTGCGCCAGAAATCTGCGTTCTTGTTCGGCAGGATCGTTCAACTCCGAAAAGCCGTTGGCGATTTCCATTCCAGCAATATAGATCTCGAAGCGTTCTACCAACGCCGGATCATCGGGTTTTTGCTTCGACAGCGGCGAAATCTCAATCGGAAAGTCAAAAAGAATCGTCGGCTGAATCAATTTGCTCTCTGCGATCGTTTCAAATAGCAACCCGGTCCACTCACCGTCCGTCAGCTTCCCCTTCGCCGCGGCGTATGCGGCGCCCGTGACTTTGGCCCACAGGTTATATCGTTGCCCGATCGCCGCCGGTCCACCTTTGGCCGCAATTTCCTCCATGGCGGGCGTCGGTTGCAAATTCGCAGGCCAGTACTTGATGATCGCTTCGCGCATCGAGAGCCGCTGGAACTTTGCAAAATCTAGCTGCTCTTCACCGTACGGCACCGTCGTGGAACCGGTAATGTTTTGCGCCAGGCCCGCAAACAATTCCTCATTCAGGTCCATCAGGTCGCCGTAGTTGCTGTAGGCCTCGTAAAACTCCAGCATCGTGAATTCCGGATTATGTTGCGTGGAAATTCCTTCATTTCGAAAATTTCGATTAATTTCATAAACGCGGTCGAAGCCACCAACCGTGAGCCGCTTTAAGTAGAGTTCCGGCGCAATGCGCAGGTATAAATCCATGTTTAGGGTGTTGTGATGAGTAACAAATGGACGTGCCGCCGCACCCCCCGGGATGGCATGCATCATCGGGGTTTCCACTTCAATATAATCCCGGGCGTCGAAGAACCGCCGCAATTCCTGGATAATCCGCGCGCGCGCAACAAAAACCTCCCGCGATTTCTCGTTTGAAATCAGATCCAGGTAGCGCTGCCGGTAGCGCAGCTCCACATCCGTCAAGCCGTGCCACTTCTCCGGGAGTGGTAGCAATGCCTTGGCAAGCAGGAAAATTTCTTCCACCCGGATCGAAAGCTCGTTGGTCCGCGTGCGAAACAGGTGTCCTCGCACACCGACCGAATCTCCCAGATCCAGCAAATGAAAAAGTTCGAAGCCCTTTTCTCCGACTGCATCCCTCCGCACATAAATTTGAATGCGCCCGCCGCCGCCCTGTAAATGAGCGAAGGCGGCTTTCCCCATCAACCGGAACGAAACGATCCTCCCCGCTACCCGCACTTCTACCCGCTGGTCCTCCAACTCTTTGCTCGAAGACTGCCCATAGGCTTGCGCCAGTTCCTTGGCTGTGTGGCTCCAGCGAAACTCCCGCGGAAACGGGTCCAGCCCAAGTCGCTGAATCTGCTCAAGTTTCTTCTGGCGTTGCTCAAACTGGTCGCGCGGCTCAAATTGCAAAACAGGAACATCCTTTCGAGTGGTGGACGGCGAGTATAGCGGCCATCGACGGATTTCGGCAAGGAACGATCCCCAGCCTGGCGCGCCGCCTGATTATCGGCGCGACGCTCCTCTCTATTCCCCGCAGAACGATGTGTAATGTGGCATATTTAAAAGTCCTAATAAAAAACCTTGTTCCGAAGGTACTTTGTTATACTTCCCCCACAGTTTTTTTTCGGGGCATTATGTTGAAACATTCCCGTCAAGCAGTTTCTGATCGCGACAGAAGTGTGAAGGATGACTGGCGCGCGCACCTGCCCGAAGAAAAATCCAGGGTTTTCTCAACGTATGTTCACGATTTAGAAGCTGCCTACGGAATGTTGAGCGTCGCTCTGAATGAAGCTTTGGAGTTGCAGCGCCAGGGCCATCTGGTTAAGACTTGTCAGGCGGTAAACGTTACCCCGCAACTGTGCACCCGCCTGTCTGGCGCGCTGCTGGCGCTGCTTCGCGTGCTGGGCCATCATGCCAGGCATTATGGAACGATACCTAACGTCGCCCCTCTAAATCCCGACAACTTTCAGAGCTCAAAAGGCCAGCGGGCTGCGCGTATGAGCGCGGTGCTCAGCAAAGTGCTGCTTCCTCAGCGCACGCAGTTTCCCCACAAGTTGGGAATCTTGCAGGAAATAGTCGAGGATATCAGCAAAGAGTTCTGCCTCAGCGCGTACGACTTGGGCGCTGGTCTGGCTACCGATCCGGTCATGTCGTGGAAAATTGTCGACACTGCTCACTACGACCTCAACACCTGTCTAAGGGAAACCATCATCATGCTCAAGTCGTTTCTTCATGTCCTGCCCGACGACCAGCTCCCGGCATTCCAGAAATCTGTAAAGTTGGCTTGGGGAGCTGCAACTCGCGAACCTGCCACGGCCCCGCACCGGATTTTACACCATAGACGGATGGCCCATATCGCGGGAGAATAGCCAAGCCTGCTTGCCGGCAGCTCCAGCGGTTAGCGCACTTCGGGGAACAAAACGCCTCCCGGCGTGTTTGTACTTTTGGGCAATGTCGGGCACTGCAAGGACAACTCTAGGAGGGATACGGTGCATCCGAACGTGTGGATGCGCTGCTATTGGACCGTTGGCCCGGAATAGACCAAGCGATCCGAGCGAATCAGCCGTTCTACACTCACCGAAACAAGCGACTGCTACTCAGCCGCCCAAATCGATGAGTGAGGCGGATGCTATACGTCTGGCGCAGGCCGGAGACGCAGCCGCTTTCGAATTTCTGTACCGGCTGCATGGCCGCCGGGTTTACGCGCTGTGTTTGCGGATGGTCAGCAATCCCAGCGATGCGGAAGATTTGATGCAGGAAGCTTTTCTGCAGCTCTTCCGCAAGATCGGCACCTTTCGCGGCGAGTCCGCTTTTTCGACGTGGCTGCATCGCATGACCGTAAACGTCGTGTTGATGCGCTTGCGGAAAAAAACTCTGCCGGTGGCTTCGCTGGAAGAAACCACTGAGCCGGATGAAGAAACTGGCGGGCCGAGAAAAGATATTGGCGCTCCGGACTTGTTACTGACGGGGGCGGTAGACCGGGTCAATCTGGAACGTTCGATTGAACAACTGCCCCCGGGATACCGCACGGTTTTCGTGCTTCATGATGTGCAGGGTTATGAACACAACGAGATTGCCGGCATCATGGGGTGCTCGGTGGGAAACTCGAAATCGCAGTTGCACAAGGCTCGTACCAGGTTACGTGATCTGCTGCAGGAAGAGGTTCGCCAGCAAGCCCGGGATGAACGGCAGATTGCAAAAACGCAAACGGGCCAGGCGGATTGAGCTAGAATGGTTGCAATTCTCTGGCGTGTTTTGCAGGACTCCAGTGGAGCGGGAAAGCGATTCTGTTTTTCCGCGGGGTGATGGGCAATGCAGTGCAGTGAATTAGAGTCAGTTTTTGAGCGCGAGGGTTTGGCGCCGCTGTCAGCGGAAGCGCGCGAGCACCTTGCGCAATGCAGCGCCTGCGGCCACTTCCTGGCTGACATTACTGGCATCGTGGCCGCGGCCCACGGGCTCCCCGCCGAGATTGAACCTCCCGCGCGTATCTGGATTTCCATTCGTGCGGAATTGGAACGCGAAGGCGTAATCCGTGGTGTTTCCCTCGGTAGCGAAGCCCCATCTTGGTGGCAGTCCTTCGCCGAACTGTTTCGCAATCGCGGACTGGCCACCGCCGCGGTGACCGCCATGGCTCTGGTCGTCGCGCTTCTGGTGTTCAGGCCGCCGAATGCGCCTGTACTTGAGGCGCAGGACGATTTTGGGCCCACTCTGAACGTTTTGAGCGAGCAGGAAAACGATCTGGCCAATATGCGGCTCGCCAGCACCGGCGCAAACATGCCCATGTCCCCGGTGGACACTTCCTTGCAACAAAATTTGCAACAGGTTGATGAGTTCATAGCGGATTGTCAACGCCACTTGAAAGAAGAGCCTTCCGATCAACTGGCGCGCGAATACCTGACCAATGCCTATCAGCAAAAAGCGCAATTGTTATCCACGATGATCGATCGCGGTGGGAGCCTGAACTGACATGAAAGTATCCACAAAGTTGATGGGGCGAAATATTCTGCCGGTGATTGCTGCAGGCTTTTTCTTGCTGCCATGCGTCGCGGCTCAGGCTGCCGAGCAGCGCATCGAAAAGCATTTTGCCGTGAAGGGTCGCCCTGTGGTGGTGATCCGCAATGTCGGCAACGGCCGTATCGAAGTGAAGTCCTCCAAAAACTCCGAAGTGGTGGTCACGGGCACAAAAACTTCCGACAAAATTACGGTCGATACCGAACAGGCCGGAAACCGCATCGATGTTACCTCCACCGTCGTGGACGGTTCCGCCACTGCCAAGGAGATGGAAGCCAATTTCACGCTTACTGTCCCGGAAGAAACCGAGTTGCAGCTCAGGACCCAGACGGGCTTGATTTACGTCGAACAAGTCATGGGTGACATGACTCTCGACAGCGTCGCTGGTGACGTGCACCTCAAGGAAGTCTCCGGCTACATCATCGTGACCACCACCGGCGGTTCGCTGGTTTGCACGCAGTGTGCCGGCAAATTGGAGTTCACCTCCATCAGCGGCAGCGCCCAGGTGCTGCAACCGGCCCTCGACAACGTCAAGCTCCGCACCATGACCGGCAACATCCTGTTTGACGGCGACTTTGTGCACACCGGTCTATACAGCATGCGCAGCGGAAAGGGCCTTGTGGAAGTGCGCTTCTCTGGGAACGATTCCTTTGATCTAAACGCCCAGACCGCCACCGGCACCGTCGACAATCAAGCGGCCGAATATCTGAAGCCTGATTCCCACGGCGTGAAGCACATGGCGTCGAAATTTTCCAAAGGCCTCTTTGGTACCGTCGGCGCCGGTTTCGCCAAGGTCGAGCTCTCCTCCTACAGTGGTACAATCCGTATTCTGAAGCGCGATTAACGCGTTCGCGCCTAAATTACTTGTGACCCAACCTCCGCCTCTGCCCGGGCCTCGCGCCCGTGTTCAGCTTCTTTGCCTTGCAGGCTTCATGGGTTCCGGCAAGACTACCGTCGGAACGCTGCTGGCCCGCCACCTGGCTTGGCGCTTTGTGGATCTCGATTCCCGCATTGAAGAAGCCGCCCACCTCTCCATTACCGAAATATTTGAACGTTTGGGCGAGCCGGCCTTTCGCCAGGTAGAAGCTGACCAGTTGCGCGCTGCACTCGGGCGTGCCGATGAACTAAAGGAAGGTACGGTGCTGGCATTGGGCGGCGGGACCTACGCCCAACCCGGCTGCCCAGATTTTCTCCGTGCGGCGGGCGCACCGGTTCTCTGGCTGGACACCCCCGTCGACGCGCTTTTGGCACGGTGTATGATCATGCCCGGACGGCCGCTGTTTCGCGATGAGACCAGCTTTCGAGCCTTGCATGCTCAGCGCCTGCCCTCGTATCAGCAGGCCGACTATCGTGTGGACAGCTCCGGCGAGCCCGCGCACGTCGTGGAAGAGATTTTGCGCCGCGGTATCGTAGGTGGAAATCCCACGGAGACGCATCTTGTCGTGGACAAACCGCGGTCTTCCAGAGGGGACTGACATATATGCGCACCGGTAAAACATCACACAAAATATTCATGTCGCTGGCGGCTGCAGGAATTTTGCTGGTCTCCATCTCCGCGCTAAACGCGGCTAAGCCTGGCGCTTCTGCTGTCGCGTTCAGCCCCGACAAAGGTAAGCTAACTATTCAATTGAACGGCCAGACTATCGGCAGCGAACAGTTCGAATTCACTCGATCGGGAAATGACTGGGTCGCTAAGGGCACAACAGATTTAACCGTGCCCGGCTCGGCTTCCACTCGCGTCACCGGCACTCTTAAAGTGCAATCCGACGGCTCCCCCATCAGTTATGAATGGACTTCGCAGACTGACAAAACCAACGGCGCCCACATCGTATTCGCAAATGGCGTCGCGAAAATTACCCTCGAGATGCAGGGCGCGCGCCCCTTCGAACAGGACCTTACCTTCAACGCTCCTCTTATTGCCGTGCTGGACAACAATCTCTATCACCAATACGCGCTGCTGGCGCGCGTCTATGACTGGTCCAGGCGTGGAGCGCAAACTTTCCCGGTCCTGATTCCGCAGGATTTAACGCCCGGCTCCATCGCTGTAGAAGCAACCGGATCGTCCACGGCGGAGGGAAAATCCTACGAAGGTCTGCGCGTGGCTACCTCCGACTTGGAAGTATTACTGTTGCTCGATTCCAATCATCGCCTCATGCGCCTGGAAGTCCCCAGCTCCAAAGTCTCCGTTATCCGTGAATAAAATCTTTATCGCAAAAAACAAAAACGGGACAAACATTTCTGTTTATCCCGTTTCTCATCGTCAAAAAAAGTTTCTATTACAGTTACATCTTCGCAAGCGACCGCTGATACACCGGAGCGCCTGGGCGTCGTAGTGCATACCCTTGCGGATTGCCATGTGACTGCATCAGAGCATGTCCATTCGAATGGCCGGTGCCGATGTGGCCGTTACCGTTGCCATTCGCCGGCGCTTGTTGCTGTGGTAGCCGCGCCGGATTACCGATAGGGCGCAGCGTTGCAGGCACTGCCGCCACGTGGTCGCTGATAGCTTGCAGCCTCTTCAGGATCGACTGCCATTGCTCCCAGTCCAGTTGGCGCAGAAACAGCCGTAGTCCCTGGATAAACGGATCTTCGAGCAATGCTTCGCCGTCAGACTCGGGAATAAAGAACCTGTTCAACCCGACGTTCAACGCTTCGGAAATTTTTTCCAGCGTTCCGAGACTTGGCGTCATCTGCCCGCTCTCGATGCGCGACAGATACGAGCGCGACACTTTCGAGCGCGATTGCAGCTGGCTCTGTGTCATCGCGCGTGACTCGCGCAATTGCCGGATTCGTTGACCGATGTTCTCGACCGTCTCCTGGTTCACGAAGTGGTCGGGTGTGGCATCCGCAACGATTTCCTCCGCGGGCGCCGGTGGAGGAATCAGGAATTCCAGACGCTGCGGCAGCGCGCGTACACATTTGCGGCAGTTTCCGGTGCGCGTGCGATACTGCACCAGCCCACAGGTCTTGCAGCGAATGACTTCCCGGTCCATTTCAAACGAATCGAGCGAATTCATAGGCTCTCTATCTAGTTGTGAAGACACCGGCACTCCTTGTGTTGACTGTATTTCCGGCGTGCGGATGGGAATGAGAACGCTGGAACGTTCTAAGGGGGGAAGACAGTTACTGGCGCGAGAGGGAGTTTCTCCTGAGCGCACTGAACTGTCAAGAGTATTTTTAGGTTTTCTTAATTTTAAAATCGCGCCTCTACGCTGCCTGTTCGCCCTGTACGTTGGTACAGGTCTGCGCCGGCGACTAAATATTTTCCTGCGCCCTGGACAGATACCGCAACATTTTGCGCGATTGTGAGCGATACCGGCGAAATTTTTCCCGGCATTACCTTTAACAATCCTCTGCATGCGCAACGTAACGTTTTTCTGTATGCTGATGAACCTTTCAGTGCTGCACCCGGTGAGGATCAATGCCAACCCGCGACGATGCCTGGAACCTGCTCTGCGAATACACCGATTCAGAAAGCTTGCGTAAGCACATGCTCGCCGTGGAAGCCTGCGTCCGCGCCTACGCCCGCAAATTCGGCGCGGACGAAAACCTCTGGAGCATTACCGCGCTGTTGCATGACTTCGACTACGAACGCTGGCCCAACAACGAGCACGCCGCCGACAAAGAGCATCCTGCTGAAGGCGCAAAAATTCTTCGCGAGCGCGGATACCCCGAGGAAGCCGTGCGTGCCATTCTTTCTCACGCCGATTACACCCACGTCCCGCGCGAATCTCAACTGGAGCACACTCTTTTTGCCTGCGACGAGCTCGCCGGATTCCTGACCGCGTGCGCCTACGTGCGCCCCTCCAAAAGTATTCTCGATCTGGAAGTGGATTCCGTGAAGCGCCGTTTGAAGGATAAAGCCTTTGCCAAGGGCGTCAGTCGCGACGATGTTCGCAAGGGTGCTGAAGACTTGGGGGTCCCGCTTGAAGAGCACGTGCGGTTTTGTATTGCAGCGCTACGGGAAAACGCCGGCGCGCTGGGCCTGCGCGGAACGTTGTAATTTTCTTCGACACTCTACCCTCTTCACACTCGTTTACCCTGCGCGGGAATCACGTTAGAATTGTAAAGAATGCTCACCCAGATTGAAGGATTTGAGCCCGGCGCCAGCAAGCATCCACGCCGCAAAACCTATGGCGTGAAGGTCGGCCACGTGCGCGTAGGCGGCGGAGCGCCCGTCGTCGTGCAGTCCATGACCAATACGGACACCGCCGACGTCGAAACTACTTTCCAGCAAACCATCGAACTGGCCGAAGCTGGCTCCGAAATCGTCCGCTGGACCGTCAACGTGCCTGAAGCCGCCGCGGCCGTTCCTGAAATAAAAAAACGCCTGCTGGACGCCGGTTGCAACGCGCCGATCATCGGTGATTTCCACTATAACGGCCACGTGCTGCTCACGAAATATCCCGCATGTGCCGCGGCTCTGGATAAATATCGCATCAACCCCGGCAATGTCGGCGCGGGGCAACGACGCGACGAGCAATTCTCTACCATCTGCAAAGTCGCGCGTGACCACGGTAAACCCGTGCGCATCGGCGTGAATGGCGGCTCTCTGAATCAAGAGCTGGTCATGCAGAAAATGCAGGAAAACACCGACAAAAATCTCGGCAGGGAATCGGAAGAGATCATCAACGAATGCATGGTGCTCTCCGCCCTGCAATCCACCGAGTTGGCTCTTGAATCCGGCCTCGGAAACGATCAGATCATCATCTCGTGCAAAACTTCTCGCCCCCGCGACCTGATCACCGTTTACCGTGATCTCAGTTCGAAAACCGAACAACCTCTCCACCTGGGCCTCACCGAAGCAGGTATGGGCACCAAGGGACTGGTCTGGTCCGCGGCCTCCCTCGGTGTCCTTCTATACGACGGCATCGGCGACACCATTCGCGTCTCGCTTACTCCCCGCCCCGGCGGCGATCGCCGCGAAGAAGTTTATGCCGCTTGTGAATTGCTGCAGTCGCTGGGCCTGCGTTCGTTTTCACCGAGTGTCACCGCCTGCCCCGGTTGCGGCCGCACCACCAGCACCACCTTCCAGGAGCTGGCGGAAAGTGTGCAGGACTACATCCGCAACATGATGCCCATCTGGAAAACGCAATACGACGGCGTGGAGGAGCTGACACTCGCCGTCATGGGTTGCATCGTGAATGGGCCCGGCGAATCGAAAGCCGCAAATATTGGCATCAGCCTGCCAGGCACTGGTGAAGCGCCTCGCTGCCCGGTATACATTGACGGCAAAAAAGACGTAACGCTGGAAGGCACCTATGCGGAGCTGGCCGTCGCGTTTCAATCCTTGGTCGACAATTACATCCAAAAAAATTACCCGCGCAAAGTAGTGGAAGCCACGCCCGCGGGCCGTTGAGGAACCGTGAAAATTAGCCGCGAAGACGTTGTACGCGTTGCGGAACTCGCCTATCTCGATTTGAGCGAGACCGAGCTCGAAACCTATCGCCGCCAGATTGACGAAATCCTCGAATATATTGGCAAATTGAACGAGTTGGATACCACCTCGGTCGAGCCTATGGCCCAGGTGCTCGCCGACGATCAAGCCGCCGACGCCACCATGCGCGAAGACATTGTGGTGCCTAGCGGCGTGGCTCACGACGTTTTGGGCCAGGCTCCCGATCCGGAGCCCCCTTATTTCCGCGTGCCCAAGGTAATTGAGCGTTGAATTATTTCGCACGCCCTCCGCATCGCAAAAAGTTGATTGTTTTGGCGCGCTGACGGCACGGGAGTATTTTATTTGACCACCGAGTGGACTATTGACGGAGTTCGGGCCGCGCTGACCGCGAAGAAAATCTCCGCGCGCGAACTTTCCGACGAATTCTACAAGCGCATCGAAGCTCGAAACCCCGAGTTAAACGCATTCCTTGCGCTGTCCCCGGAGCGCGCTTACCGGCAAGCCGACAAAGTAGATGCCCTCATCTCTGCCGGCAAACCGTTGCCACCACTTGCCGGTGTGCCCATCGCCATAAAAGACGTCATCAGCACGCGTGGAATTACCACCACCTGCGGCTCAAGAATCCTGGAGCACTACGTTCCGCCTTACGATGCCACTGCTGTCGAGCGACTAAACGCTGCGGGCGCGGTAATTCTCGGCAAAACCAATTGCGACGAGTTTGCGATGGGCAGTTCGAACGAAAATTCTGCATACGGGCCAGTGAAAAATCCCGAGTCACTGGACCGCGTTCCTGGCGGATCCAGCGGCGGCTCCGCAGCCGCGGTGGCCGCCGGATTGGCGGTCGCGGCGCTGGGCACCGACACCGGCGGATCCATCCGGCAGCCCGGCGCGCTTTGCGGCATCCCGGCTATGATGGGCAGTTATGGCCGCGTGTCTCGCTATGGACTGATTGCCTTCGCTTCATCACTCGATCGCATCGGCCCCTTTGCGAAAAACGTGAAAGACGTCGCCACCGTCTTGCGCATAATTGCCGGCCGCGATCCGCTCGATTCCACTTCCACCACCGCGGCCGTCCCCGAATATTCCGCCGAAATGGAAAAGCCCGTAAAAGGTCTGCGCCTCGGTATTCCCAGGGAATATTTCGCCGCTGGCATGGACGCAGGAGTCCGGCAAAAAATTGAGGCCGGCCTGGAGATTTACAGGAAGCTTGGCTGCAAGTTGGTTGACATTCGCATGCCGCACACCGACTACGCGATTGCCACCTACTACATTATCGCCACCGCCGAAGCCAGTTCGAATCTGGCGCGCTACGACGGCGTGCGTTTCGGTTTGCGCGCGCAAAGCGATTCCCTGCTCACCATGTATCGCAAAACCCGCGGCGCGGGATTCGGCCCCGAGGTGAAGCGCCGCATTGTCTTGGGCACCTACGTTTTGTCCGCCGGATATTATGACGCCTATTATCTGAAAGGTCAGAAAGTCCGCGCGTTGATCGCCAAGGACTTTCGCGATGCCTTTGAAAAAGTTGACGCGCTCGTCACCCCCACGTCACCGGTCCCGGCGTTTAAATTAGGCGAGCGCTCAGAAGACCCATTACAGATGTATCTCGCTGATATATATACAGTTACTGGCTCCCTGGCGGGGGTGCCAGGCATCTCCATACCTTGTGGAAAAATCTCCGGCAAGCTTCCGGTCGGCCTGCAGATCTTCGGTGCACCCTTCGCCGAGGCTCGCGTACTTCAACTAGCCCACGCATTCGAACAATCCGGCGGAGCCTCCGTTTAGCTAGCTACCCGAAACACACAACACAATTGTGAGGGCGGTGATTTTTTGGCCCGTTCTCACCACCTCGCCATCCCTCTCTCGCCCGAACAAGTCATCTCACTACAAGTTGCCCTGCCCTCCGAAACATCAGTAAAAACCTGTAGGACCTCTAAGCGGCGCCAAACTCTGAGAGCAAACTGTTACCAAAAAGTGCAGAGACTTTGCAAAATAGGAACATTTTTACTTTCACGATTCCATTTCCCCTCCTCCCCTCCCAAAAAATTCCGCACGAAACCGTCCGAAAAAAGGGCGAATTGTCTGCAAATTTAACGAAAGTACTAACCATCTAGTTTTGCCGCGTGGAACGGAACTACTATTGCTCTGATTCTCGTGCAGCCGATACGATGCTGATAGCATCTTACTAATCGATAGCAGCTCGACGGAGAGATCGAGGGAACCATGGTTACCGTGAAATCCAGTCAGAAAATCTTTACCGATTCCGAGGTTGCCACTTTAACGGGAATCTGCATGGACCATCTACATAACTTTGCGAAGCGCCGCCATCTCGGCTTCATTGCCCGCGCGGCCGAAGCCGCCAGCATGACCGCCGATCAATGGCTTTTCACCCTGTCGGATTTGATGGTGCTGGTCACGCTATTTCCGAAGTGCACGCACTAGGCGACAACTCGATCTTTCGCTATCCCACGAATGGTCAGCTCCCGGCAAAACCGGGAGCTTTTTTTATCCGAAGTTGAACCTTTTCGCACTCGTTATTCGCTGCGCAGTTGTCTTCACCAATCCCTAACGTTATTCTCGGTATCAGGGCAAACCGCGCGCCCCAGCCGGCATCGCATCCTTTATTACTTCGATCATGATCTCTGCTAGGACATGTTTACCGGCGTTGACCCTTACCGCTACGCTCGCAATCTTGAGCGCTCTGAACTCCCCTCTGCTCGGTGCTCGAAAGCAGTCGACAGCTGCAGCCCGCTTCTCTCGCGGGCAAAAGCTTGTGCTCAAGGATGGCAATTTCCAACTGGTGCGCTCTTATGAACGCCATGGCGAGCGCGTGAAGTATTTCAGCGTGGAACGCAACGACTGGGAGGAGATTCCCTCGGCCATGGTCGACTGGGAGGCCACCGACAAGGCCCGCCTCTCCGATGAAAAAGCCGAGGCTGCCTTGGTCAAGCGTGTTCAAGCCCAGCAGCAGGCTCAAAAAGTCACTACCGTAATCGATGTGGACGCCAGCCTGCCGGTCGGCCAGGGGGCCTTTCTTCCTTCCGGCGAAGGCATGTTTATCGTCGAAGGCAAGTCCATCACTCGTCTCGAACAAGTTGGCGCACAAACCCGTCGCGACAAGAAGCGCGCCCTCGAGCAGGTGATTTCGCCGGTGCCGATTATTCCCAGCAAGCACCACGTGGAGATTCCCGGAGCGAAAGCCAAAATCCGTGTGAACACCATAAGTGGACCGCCGGAGTTTTATCTGCGTGAGATGGCGCCTGATCCCGACAATCCCACCACGGTGTGGCAAAGCAGCCGGCAGGGAGTCAGCGGACCGGAAGTCGAACTGGTGCGCGCAACGATCAAGGGCAATGTCCGGCGGCTCAAAGCCTTGCGCAGTCTCATGGGACAGCAAATTTCCGCCGAGTCCACTACCGTCGCCATTCAGCGCTGGGAAATCGCAAAAAATGTGTATCGTTTCACGATCAGCGAACCGCTGCCACCCGGCGAATATGCGCTAGCGGAAATTTTGCCCGACGGCATGAACGTTTTTGTGTGGGATTTTGGCGTGGATAACGGGCAGTCCAGCCACTAGCTGTTAGCGCTTCGCGTTTTCCGGTTGCTTCAACGCGCACACTTTCTGCACGGTCGCCAGGACATCTGAGATGCGAAATGGCTTCTGCAACAGGCGCGGCTCCCCCGTACTTGATCCCGAATCTTCCGGCGTTACCAGATCACCCGTCATGAAAATTACCGACGGCTTTTCCGGGCCTGCCGAAGCCAGGATGCGGTTGGCCACATCGCGTCCGCTCACTTTCCCGCCGCCGGTCACCGAAAGATTCAGATCGCAAAGCAAAATGTCGTAAGAGCGCCCCCGCACCAGCGCCAGGGCCGCCTCCGGGTTGGCGGCGCAATCGACTTCCAGCCCGTGGGTCGATAATCCCTCCTCCAGCAGCATGCGGATGCTCTCCTCATCATCAACGACCAGAATTTTGCAGCCCCGAATCGCGCTCAAATCGTTCTTTGGCGTCGCCACAGCGGCGTTAGCCGCCGCAACCGTGGACGTAGCCTCCATCTCCCCGCTATCCCTGTCCTCTACCGATAGCGCCGGCAAATCGAGCGTAAATAATGAGCCGCCAACAAGCAACGCCTTCGCGTCCAGGTTTCCACCGTGTTCCCGAATGATGGACATGCAGATGCTCAGCCCCAGCCCCGTGCCGCCGCCCGGCCGTTTGGTGGTGTAAAACGGGTCGAAGATACGCGGCAAAGCCTCCGCGGGGATTCCCACGCCATCATCCTCCACGGTAATCGAAATCACTCCGGCATTCAGGGCCAGCCTGATCTTGATGTGTCCGGATTCGCGGACCTCTCGAATCGCTTGCTCCGCGTTGGTAATCAGATTCAATAGCACCTGGATAAGCTGGTTGCCATCGCCGAGCACCGGAGGCAAATCGCGGCGCGATTCGAAATCCACCTCAATTTGATTCCGCCGCAGCGAGTGCTCCTGCAGTTGTAAAGTCCGTTCCACCAGAACGTTTACATCCAGCGGTTTTTTCTGCGGCGACGCCGGCCGCGAGAATTCCAGCAGGTTTTGCACGATACGCGCCGCGCGCCGCGCCTGCCGGTGCGTCAGCTCCAATTGCCGTTGCGTGGTTTCGTCCGCGCCTTGCCGTTCGCGCAGCAGCTCCGTCACTCCCAGAATGGCCGTCAGCGGATTGTTCAACTCGTGCGCCACCCCCGCCAGCATCTGCCCCATGGCTGCCAGCTTTTCCGCCTGGATTAGCTGTTCCTCCATGCGCTTGAGATCGGTAACGTCGCGGCCAGAGATGATCACGCCGTCGATCTTGTCCATTTCGTCGAACAGCGGGCTGAAATGGCAGCGCAGCCGCCGCCACTCCCCCTGCTTGTTGCGTACTCGCACTTCCAGCGACGCAAACGTCTCTCGGCCGCCAAGAATCTCGTTATACATTGCGCGCAGCCCGGCACGATCCTCCGAATTCGTCCGCGCGCCCAGCTCCATTTCCATCACTTCTTCCGGCTCGTACCCCAGCACTTCCACCACCCGCGGACTGACAAACGTATAGTTCGCGGCATTGTCCAGAACGAAAATCAAATCCGGAAAACTATCGATCAGTCGGCGCGCAAATTCCTGCTGCTGGTGGAGCCGCCGTTCCATCACCCGGCTGGCGGTCACGTCCATCAGCGCCCCTTGGTAACGGATAACGGCGCCCGCGCTGTCGCGTACCGCCGCCGTGGTATTCAGACAGATGAGCGGTGTCCCGTCTTTCCGCGTCAGGGTAATTTCACGCCCCTGCAAAATTGGCTGCCGCTCCACCTCACCCTGGATGCTTTTTCGCTCCGCGCGATCGTGAAAAATGTCGGGCACGCGGTGCGACAGCAAATCTTCTTTGGATTCGTAGCCCAGCATCCGTACCAGCGCCGGATTCACGTCCAGGATGTCCCCCTCCGGATTGATGATATAAATTCCTTCCTGCAGCGTTTCAAAAAGCTCCGTAAAGCGCGCTTCTTTTTTCCGCAAAGCGCTCACGTCACGCGCCAGAATCGTCACGCCGTGTACTTTACCGTCACGCATCATGGCGTTGGCGACGCAGTCGAAATAAAAAACTCCTGACTGATTTTTCAGGTGCACATGCGCCACGCCGGACCACGTGCCCCGCTCCAAAAATCTCGGCATCGCGCGTTTCGCCAGGTCTTGCCCCTCGCCTGCCGATTCCTCGACGAACTCGGACAGTCGTTTCCCGACGATCTCCTGGTAAGGAGTGCCCACCAGGTCGGCGAAGCTGCGATTCACAGCGCGAATCTCGCCTTCCAGCGTCACCGCAATCAAAATGTCGTCGAACGAATCGATCAGATCGCGATAGCCCTGCTGCGACCGGCTGATCATGTCGAAGAGCTGGTTCATCTGCTTTTCGTCGGGCGGCAAGGCGTCGCGCTGCTCGATTCCCTGCACCAGCCCGCGCAACTCGGAAATTTCCTGCGTGCGCTTCCACACGTGCGCGCCAAAAAGGCCGATCAAAATCACCAGCCCAATCGGTAGCGCCTCGAAGCGGTGCGTCAGCGATCGCACCGTATCCCACGAAACCATAGCGAAAACCGTGGCTAGCACGATCAACAGCAAGAAAGTCACGCGCCAAAGTTCGTTCTGCCTTCTCTCGAAATGCGCCAGGCGCGTCGAGACGGTGCTTTTCTCGCCTTGGTTTTTACTCTGGGATTCGCCGGCATCGGGGCCCTTAACAGCAGGACCACCGGGAGCGTGCGAGTCGCGATTTTGGTTATCAGTCATGACTGTGCAAGGGAAGCCCCTTTTCACCTCAGAAGTGAAGGCGTCACTCCGATTGTAGGGAACGTAATCCCCCTACTTCAATGTAGCAGCCCCGGCCCCGTACCTGAAGGTACCTACAACCCCCAAAAAAAAGGCGTCTCGACAACCCCGAGACGCCTGGTTTCAAATCAGGAGATACTGCTGAGTTTCCGCCGCGGATTAACCCTCCGTCGCTGCGTCCGCTTCGTTATCCTTCTGCAGGAAATCCAGCGCAGCAGCTTCTTCAGGTGTAAGTTCCGCAGCTTCCGGAATCTCATCCATCGGCGCCGGTGGCGGCATTTCCGTCAGCAACTGAATGCTGCGGTAATGTTCCAGTCCGGTACCGGCGGGAATGAGCCGGCCCATGATCACGTTTTCCTTCAACCCGCGCAGGTAGTCAACCTTGCCCGCCACCGCGGCCTCCGTCAGCACGCGCGTGGTTTCCTGGAAGCTCGCCGCCGAAATGAACGAATCGGTGGACAGCGAAGCCTTGGTGATACCCAGGAGCAGCGGACGCCCCGTCGCCGGTCGTCCACCTTCGGCGATAATGCGGTCGTTTTCTTCGCGGAAGCGGAATTTGTCCACTTGCTCTTCCAGCAGGAACGTGGTGTCTCCCACATCTTCCACCTTCACCCAGCGCATCATCTGCCGGGAAATGGTTTCGATGTGCTTGTCGTTGATGTTCACCCCCTGCAGGCGGTACACCTCTTGAATCGCGTTCACCAGGTAAGACTGCGTGAACTTTTCTCCCAGTACCGCGAGCAGGTCGTGCAGATTGAGCGGACCATCAATCAAAGCCTCGCCGGCCCTGACGTGATCGCCTTCCTGCACGTTGATGTGGATACCACGAGGAATCGAATATTCCTTGGTGGTCTTGCCGTCTTCGGCCTCCACGTGGATTTTACGCATGCCCTTGGCAATATCGCCGTACTTGACGACGCCGTCGATTTCACTGATGACCGCGGGATCCTTGGGCTTGCGCGTTTCGAACAATTCCACGACGCGCGGCAGACCGCCGGTGATGTCCTTGGTCTTCGTGGTTTCCCGCGGGATTTTCGCAAGCACGTCGCCGGCCTGTACTTCATCGCCATCCTTCACCATCAAGTGAGCACGGGAAGGCATGAGGTATTTTTTGCGGACCTTGCCGGAAGAATCGCGGACCAGAATCGCCGGCTGATGCTTTTCGTCGCCAGGTGGCAGTGTCACCACGTCCTGTGAAAGGCCGGTTACTTCGTCAACCTGCTCTTCAATCGTCAGACCCGGACGCAGATCGTCAAACTTGATGGAACCCGCCGTCTCGGTAAGAATCGAGAAGGTAAACGGATCCCACTCGGCAAGAATCTGTCCGTGAACCACCTGTTCGCCGTTCACAACTCGCAAACGCGCGCCGTAAACCACGTGGTAGCGCTCTTTTTCGCGGCCCTTTTCGTCCACGATGGCGATCAAGCCCGCGCGATTCATGGCGATGGAAGTTCCGCCGCGGCCCTCAACGTACTTGAGGTCCACGAACTTGACGCTGCCGTTGTTGCGCGCTTCAAGAGTGGACCGCTCCGATACGCGGGTCGCGGTTCCGCCGATGTGGAAGGTACGCATCGTAAGTTGCGTGCCCGGTTCTCCGATGGACTGCGCGGCGATGACGCCGACAGCTTCTCCGAGTTCCACCATGCGCCCGGTCGCCAGGTTGCGCCCGTAACACAGTGCGCAAACTCCACGACGCGATTCGCAAGTCAGCACGGAACGAATGCGTACACGCTCGATACCCGCGCCTTGCACGGAGTTGGCGAGCTCTTCGGTAATTTCCTGGTTTACCTCCACGATGACGCTGCCCTCGAAGTCCTTGATCTTGTCGAGTGAAACGCGGCCCACGATGCGGTCACGCAACGGTTCGACTTCGACCCCGGCTTCGATAATTGGCTCGACGAAAATGCCGTCCGTCGTGCCGCAATCGCGCTCGTTGATGATTACGTCTTGCGCCACATCCACAAGCCGGCGAGTCAGGTAACCGGAATCGGCGGTCTTCAACGCCGTGTCCGCCAAGCCCTTACGCGCGCCGTGCGTGGAAATGAAGTACTGCAAAACGTTCAGGCCTTCGCGGAAGTTCGAAGTAATCGGAGACTCGATAACTTCGCCGGAGGGCTTGGCCATCAGGCCGCGCATACCGGAAAGCTGGCGAATCTGCTGTTTCGAACCACGCGCTCCAGAGTCCGCCATAACGTAAACGGGGTTGATGATGCCTTCTTTGTCCTGGTTCTCCAGCGCCTTGAACAATTCGTCAGCAACTTTTTCGGTAACGTCCCCCCAGATGGCGATGACCTTGTTGTAGCGTTCTCCGTTGGTGATCGCGCCGTCCAAGTACTGCTGCTGCACCTTGACGACTTCCTTCTCGGCGTTTTCGACGAGGTTATATTTATTGCTCGGAATGAGCATGTCGTCGATGCCGATTGAAATTCCCGACTTGGTGGAGTAGTGGAAACCCAGTTCCTTCAAGTGGTCGAGCAGAACAACCGTGTCTTCCAGACCGAAACGAAGGTAGGCGTAGTATACCAACTGCTGCACGCCCTTTTTCTTGAGCAATCCATTGACGTACGGAAATTTCTCCGGCAAGTGCGAATTGAAAATCACACGCCCGACGGTGGTCTGAATGAATTGCCGTTCCATCTTCACGGGAACGGTGTGTGGCACGTCCTGATCGTCATACGCGGTGGTCAGGTCAATCACTTCGCCGGTGTAGCGCAAGCGCACGGGAGTGAGCAACTCCACTTCGCCGGCTTCCAGCGCCAGAATCACTTCGTCGGTAGCGCCGAACACGCGGCCTTCACCCTTCGCGCCGGGCTTCGACTTGGTCAGGTAATAAATCCCCAGCACCATGTCTTGCGACGGAACCGCGAGAGGCAAACCGTGAGCGGGCGAAAGGATGTTTCGCGAACTCAGCATCAGCACCGAAGCTTCGACCTGCGACTCAGGTGATAGCGGAATGTGTACCGCCATCTGGTCTCCGTCAAAGTCTGCGTTGAACGCCGTGCAGACCAGCGGATGGATGCGGATAGCCTTGCCTTCGACGAGTACCGGTTCGAACGCCTGGATACCCAGGCGATGCAGTGTGGGAGCGCGGTTCAACATCACCGGATGCTCGCGAATCACGTCTTCCAAAATGTCCCAAACGACCGGATCTTGCTGCTCCACCATTTCCTTGGCTTGCTTGATGGTGGTGCAGTGTCCCTGCGCTTCCAGCTTGTGATAGATGAACGGCTTGAAAAGCTCCAGCGCCATTTTCTTTGGCAAACCGCACTGGTGCAGCTTCAACTCCGGACCCACAACGATGACCGAGCGCCCGGAATAGTCCACGCGCTTGCCCAACAGGTTCTGGCGGAAGCGTCCCTGCTTGCCCTTCAACGTGTCGGATAGCGACTTGAGCGGGCGGTTGTTGGTGCCGCGCAGCACGCGGCCACGGCGACCGTTGTCAAACAACGCGTCCACCGCTTCCTGCAACATGCGCTTTTCGTTGCGCACGATCACGTCAGGAGCGCGCAGCTCCATCAGCTTCTTCAAGCGGTTGTTGCGGTTGATTACGCGGCGGTACAGATCGTTTAGATCGCTGGTCGCAAAGCGGCCGCCATCCAAAGGAACCAGCGGGCGCAACTCCGGCGGAAGCACCGGGATCACGTCAAGAATCATCCACTCCGGCTTGTTACCGGATTTGCGGAAACTCTCAGTCACGCGCAGGCGCTTGGCGAACTTCAGCTTCTTTTGCTGCGAAGCTTCGGTCTGCATCCGCTTGCGGATATCTTCGCTGAGGA
>JALYLI010000101.1 GCA_030774335.1 Acidobacteriota bacterium
CGCGTGCGCAGCCGCTGGATAAAGCGGATCGGCGTGCCCACAAAATCAAATTTGCCGCGTATCTGGTTTTCCAGGAAGCGTTCGTAGCTGAAATGCAGCGGATTTTTCTGGTTGGTGAACATCAGAAACGTCGGCGGAGCGATTTTGGCCTGGGTGATGTAGTAGATGCGCACCGGCCGGGCCTTGGGCGTGGTGCCGCGCTGCAAGTCCACCTCTTCCTTCAGCCAGCGGTTCAGTTCCGGTGTCGAAATCTTTCGCAGGCGCGCGTTCCAGCATTGATTGATGAGCGGCCACAATTTCTCCACGCGCTCCCCGGTGCTGGCAGACAGAAACACGATTGGCGCGTAACTCAGAAATTTTAATTTGCCGCGAATCATCTTTTCGTATTCGAACAACAGTCTGCCAGTCTCAAAGTCTTCCGGCCGGTGGCTCTCTCCGGGCGCCCTTCGCGATTTGCCTTTGGCACTCTCCGCGTCGCGGGCTTCCGCGCTACGCGCCGCTTTCACCGCCAGGTCCCACTTGTTGATGACGATCACCACCGAACGATTCGATTGTTCCGCGTAATTCGCGATTTGCGCGTCGCCCTGTGTCACGCCTTGCTCGCCATCCACGATCAGCAGCGCCACGTCACAGCGTTCCAATCCGCGGCGCGCCATCACCACGCTCAGTTTTTCCGCCACCAGCGTGGTCTTGCCCTTTCGGCGGATCCCCGCGGTGTCCACGAAGCGATAGGTCTTGTCTTCGCGCACTACTTCGGTGTCCACGTTATCCATGGTCGTCCCGGGAATGGGCGAAACGATGGAGCGCTCCTCGCCCGCCAGCCGATTCAGCAGCGTGGATTTCCCCACGTTGGGCCGGCCGATAATGGCCACTTCAATTACCTCGGGCCGCTTTTCTTCTTCTACAGACTCGACCACTTCCACTTGCGCGAGTGCCGCGTCCAGCAGGTCGTCAATGCCGGTACCGTGCTCCGCTGCAATGGGAAACACCGCAACGCCCATGGAATGAAATGCGCCGATATTCGCTTCCTGCGCTCGCGCATCCACTTTGTTGGCGGCAATCACAAACGGCTTGCCGGTAGTGCGCAGCAGTCGCGCCAATTCCTGGTCCAGCGGCGTGATTCCCGCGTGCGTGTCCACCACCAGCACCAGCATCGCCGCGTTTTCAATCGCCACGCGCGCCTGCCGCAAAATCTCGCGTGGGATCAGGGCCTTGTCGTCGGGCACCAGCCCGCCGGTGTCTACAATTTCCAGCCCGCGTCCCCGCCACTCTGCTTTGCCGTAGATTCGGTCGCGGGTGATGCCCGGCTCATCCGTGACGATGGCGCGCCGCGTCCCAGTCAGCCGGTTGAAAAGCGTGGATTTGCCCACATTGGGGCGCCCCACGATGACTAGCGATGGTAAGTTTTGAGCCATTGAATGAGCTGTGGTGATTCGCGCGAAAACCCCAGCAGGACGTGCCTCAACTGTACCGCATCGCTCGCGCAGTCCCAAACCGCAGGCCGAAGTTCTAGCGTTCAATGGCCAAGGAAATATCAGTTCTTCCAAAGAGGATTGGATTTCTCGGCGCGGCGCAACTTGCGCGCCAGGTGGTTTCTCGCGCGAAAGAGCATCACGCGCACGGTAGGCGCGCGCATGTTCAGCACCTCGGCGATCTCCGGGTAGCTCATCCGCTTGTAGTAGCGCAGCACCAGTGGCACTTTGTATTTGGCTGGCAAGCGGGCCAGTTGCTCTCTCACTTGCCGCTGTTCGTCCCTGCGCAGAATTTGCGAAAGCGGGGAAGGAGTAGAGCGATCGGCCAAGCCGCTGAGATCGATTTCCTCCAGGGAAGAACTTTTCTCCCGCTTTTTCTGGCGCAGTTTATCGATGCAGTGGTGCCCGGCCACTTGCGAAACCCACGGACGAAACGGCAGCGTTTCGTCTTTCTGGTGCAGCACGCGGTAGAGTTTCAAGAAAACTTCAGCCGCCGCGTCCTCGGCGTCCTCGCGCTGTCGAAAGAATCCCCGGCAAACCTGCAATACGTGCCGGTAGTGGGTAGTGTAAATGGCCCGCAAATCTTCGGCGGAAATCGCTGTGCTCTTGTCGCGGCCGGGATAAATTGGTGAATCCTGTATGAAGAGTGAAGCCGCTTTGCTCGCCATCGCGAATCCTCCCTTTGATTCTTTGAATGCGGACACACCAATCTCACCAAGCTCAAAAACATCTTTGTGCTCGTGATTACTTGCGTGAACTCGTTGTGATAATCCCGGTCAGTTCGCCGCCGCCCTGGCTCGCGCAACCGTCTTCACACGACGCCGAGGCGCTGCAAAATCCTTTTCGCTGTTGGAATCGTGGACCCCCGCCTTGGCATGGCGGCGCACCACCAGCAGCGTCAGATCATCGGCGGGCGGGCAGGTGTCAGCAAAATCCAGTACCGCCGCAAGGGTAGAGAACAGCACCTGGCTGGCGCTCGCCCCGCTAAACGCCTTCGTTGCCGCGATCAATCGTCGCGTTTCAAATTCTTCTTCCTTCGAATTCATGCATTCGGTCAGCCCGTCGGAATACGCCAGCAACATATCGCCCGCATCCATACGAACAGTGCCCGATCCGTAGGTCGCTTCATTCAACGCGCCCAGCATAGGGCCGCCTTCTTCCAGCTGTTCTACGGATTTGTCGTGCCGCAGAACCAACGGCGCCGGTAACCCGGCGTTGCAGTACACCAGCTCGCCACGTTCCGGATCGAGTCGCGCAAAAAACAGCGCGGTGATGGGCCGTTCGCCGAGGTCCTGGCACAGTTCACGATTTACGCCCGCGATGGCGTCGCACGGATGCGCGTACGCTCGCGCGCAGCGCTGCATCACGTCCATCAGGTGCGCCTGCCAGATGCCCGCGGTCAGTCCTTTGCCCGCGATGTCGCCGAGGATCAGTCCCAGCGCCGAACCCAGCTCCACCACTTTGAAAAAATCTCCAGACAGATGGCGTACCGGAAAACTTTCTCCGGCGATTTCAAACTCGCCCCACGCCAATTCCCGCGGCGCGCACATTCTCCGCTGCACCTGTGCGGCCTCGTAGATAGCCTGCTGCAATTTTCCATATTCACGGCGGACGGTATCCAGTTCCTGCTGAAGCAAAAGCAGGTTCTCCGTCGTGTCGGCAGCCTGCTTCTCCGCAGACTTCCGTCGTGGCAGACTCCTGGTTGTCCTACGCGTCATTTTCCCGGCACTTTTTTCTGTTTCAAAGCTCTTCGTCATCATATTCATTTCATCCTACGAATTTGTAGCCCACGCCATGCACAGTCAGAAAAAATCGCGGCTGGTCCGGTACCGGCTCAAGTTTCTGCCGAATGCGCACGATGTGGGCATCCACGGTGCGCGTAGTCGGAAAGTTCTCATAGCCCCAGACTTCGTCGAGCAGGCGATCGCGGCTCAAGGTCTCGCCGGAATGGCAGAGAAAATGTTTCAGCAGCTCGAATTCTTTCCCCGAGAACTCCACGGCGGTGCCGCCGCGCATTACCTGGTAACTCCGCAAATTCACTTCGACATCGCCGAAGCTGTAGCGGTCTTGTTCTTTCGGCACCGTCTGCGCGCGCCGCAAAACGGCCTTCACTCGCGCCAGCAATTCGCGAATCGAAAAGGGCTTGGTAACGTAATCGTCGGCGCCCAATTCCAGGCCGACCACCTTGTCCACTTCCTGCCCCCGCGCGGTCAGCATGATGATGGGAATCGACGGCCTTTTGGCCTTCAATAGTTTGCAGACGTCCAGCCCGCTCATCCTCGGCATCATCACGTCCAGCACCACCAGGTCTGGCGATTCCTTTAGAGCCCGCTCCAGCCCTTCAACGCCATCCATGGCTGTCAGCACCTGGAAGCCTTCATATTCGAAGTTGTCGCGCAAGCCCGCAACCATGTTCGGTTCATCCTCGACAATCAAAATCTTCGCTGCTCCCATGCCTTCTCCCTTGTGCTTCGTAGGGACATTCAAGTTTGTAGCTTTCATGCCAGGGCGCTCCCGGCGTGCGCAGGCGGCGCCAACGGCAACGCAATCGTGAATTTACTTCCTTTGTCCGGAGCGCTTTCCACCAGCACGTCTCCGCCGTGCGCCCGCACGATGTGCCGCACCAGCGAAAGCCCCAATCCCGAGCCCTTCACGTTGTGCACCAGCGGATCCCCGCAGCGGTAAAACTTCTCGAAGATTTTTTCCTGCTCGTTGGCCGGAATCCCGATGCCGTGGTCGCGCACTTCCAGGTTCACCGAGCCGTTTACACGGTACAGGCTCACTCCGATATATTTCTGGTCCTTCGAGTATTTCAGCGCATTGTTCACCAGATTCAGCAACGACCGCGCAATCGCTTCGCGATCCACCTTCACCGGCGGAAGATCGCCGGCAATGTTTTCCTCGAAGCCGAAACCATTTTGCTGAATCTGGAAGCGGTACGACTCCAGCGTGGAGTGCACCAGCTCACCCAGATTCGTTTCCTGGAACTCATATTCTTTCCGTCCGGCATCGATGCGCGAAAAGTCGAGGATGTTGTTGATCAGCGCCGTTAGCCGCTCGCTCTCCTCGCGGATAATGCGGAAGTACTCCTGGTATTTTTCCTTGGCGGTCAGCCGCCCCAGTTCCAGAGTCTCGGCATAAAGCCGGATCAGCGCCAGCGGCGTTCTCAATTCGTGCGACACATTCGCCACAAAATCGGATTTCAGTCTCGCCAGTGTCATCTCCCGGGAAACGTTGCGGTACGTGAGCCAGATACCTCCGACCATGAACAAAGAAAGCGCCCCCAACACCATGTAGTTGTAACGAAGAAACCTGCTCCCGATATCCGCCACCGTCAAACCCTGGTATTTGATGGCCATGGTCAATTCCGGAAAAACATATTCAAAACTGCGCTCCGCCTCGGGCTTGGCGCCATCCCAATTGGAGGAGGCCACCCACGGCGTGGCATCCTTCGACGGATGGATCATCATCACCGGCGGATTGGCATCGGCCATCAACACCGCGCTTTTGCTGGTCAGCACGTCTTTCATCAACGCGGGGAAAAAGGTGCTGCGCAGGTAATCCGTATCAAACGCGAGCACCCCCAGCGTCACGCGATCCTTCGAAGAGTTGGGAGGGACAAAGTAGGCAAGGTTCCAATAAACGCTCTGCTTATCTTTAATCGACCAGCCGCCGTAGAATCCCACCGGCTCTTCGTCTTTCTCCGCCATGGCTCGAACATGCGCGCCCATCTGACCCGCTTCCATGGGAATCCAGGCGGACGCCACATTGATGGCCTCCTTCGTCCGCGCGCAGAATTCCTGGTCGTGATCGCGACCCGGCTGCGCCAGCGTCAACAGCAGGTTGTTCTTCTTGTCGTACAGCATGGCGTAGGCGTACTCGGGATGCATCCTGAGCATTTCCTCTAATTTCGCTGTGATAACGCCGCGATCCTCATCTGGATCGGGGAACTCTTTGCGGACGGGCGTGATCAAATCGATGGCCTGGTGCCATGACTTCTTTTCCGCAAACTTCAATACGTGCGAAAAATCCCTTTGTATCGCCGCTTCGACCAACTCAGAGCGCTGGATATGCTTCAGATTCCAGATACTGAACCCCAGCAGCGCGGCCGCTGGCAGTACAATAGCCAGCTCCAGCGTAAGCAACGTTCGGGTCCGGTCCGTCAGTCGCCACTTCTTAAACATGCTCAACCTCATCAGTCAGTACCGTCCGACTGCCAGGACTATAAAGGACCCGCCAGCCCAGGGTGTCAAGCCAGCGCAAACGATTGTAAAAAGTTGTAAAAACCATCTCGCCGTGACATGTACTCCTTCTGCCGAAGTGCCAAGTGGGTGCTTGACGCCTTCGCTTACCCGCGGTTAGTGTATTTGTACTTATTGACCGAACGACGGTACTTCTTCGAGGGAAGCCCGCAGCTGTTCCGAGGGAGTTCTTGCTCGCGAATCGCAAACAAAATGAGGTGACTTTAATGACTGGAATTCTCCGCAGACTGACCGTAGTGCGCATTTTAGCTGTGGCATCGCTTTTGCTCCTCGGCCTCCTGAGCGCGAGCACGAACGCGCAAACATTTCGCGGGACGATATTGGGTACCGTAACCGACACTTCCGGCCTCTCTGTTTCCGGTGCGACCGTCACGGTGAGAAATACCGACACCGGCTTGATACGCACTGTGACGTCAGGCGACGACGGCGGCTACAGCGCGCCGGAATTGCCCATCGGAACCTACAGCGTCAGCGTGGAAAAGTCCGGCTTCAAAATCGGCCTGGTGAACGGCATCAGCGTGGAAGTTTCCAGTGAGCGTCGCGCTGACGTCATCCTGCAACCCGGCGACGTTTCCCAGACCGTGGAAGTCTCCGGCGACACCCTGCCCCAGGTAGAATCTACTTCCAACACCCTCGGCGGAATCATTGAATCCACGGTAGTCACCAATCTCCCGGTGAATGGCCGCGACTATCAAAAACTGGTTTTCCTGGTTCCCGGTGTCACCGGCTCGCCCGACCAGATCACCGATTCACCAGGCTCTTACGGTGTATTTTCCGTGAACGGCGCGCGCGGCCGCGCCAATAACTTCCTGCTCGACGGCACCGACATGAACGACGGCTACCGCAACGACCCGGCCATCAACGAAGCCGGCGTCTTCGGTACGCCCGCGACAATTCTGCCCATCGAAGCCATTGCCGAACTTCGCGTTTTATCCAACTTCGAATCCGAGTATGGCCGCAGCGCCGGCGGCGTCATCAATATCGTCACCAAGAGCGGCACCAACCAATTTCATGGCACCGGTTTTGAATTTTTCCGCAACAACGCTCTGGATGCCCGCAACTATTTCAATGAAATAGGTTCGCCGCAGAATCCCTTCCACAATAACCAGTTCGGCGGCGCGCTCGGCGGCCCCATCAAACGCGACAAGACCTTCTTCTTTATCGATTACGAAGCCATGCGCGAAAAAGGGGCGGAGGCCAGCACCGCCTGCGTACCCACCGCCCAGGACATCGCTACCGCCACCGCGGCCAACGGCGGTGTCGTAAATCCCGTCATCGCCAATCTGCTGGCTTTGAATCCGTGGCCGGCTCCGAATCTGGGCGGTTCCTGCATCACCGACGGTCTCGATGGTCAGACTCCCGTTTCCAGCAATATTTCGCTCGCCACTCCTTTTTCAAATCGCGTGGACAGTGCCATCGTAAAAATCGATCACAATTTCAACTCCAACAATCTTCTGACCGGCCGTTATTACATTGGTGATAGCACGCAGTTGTTTCCTCTGGCCCTCGTAGGCGGCGGCCTGGTGCCCGGATACAACACCATGACGCCCACCCGCGTACAGCTCGTTTCGCTTTCGTACGTTTCGACTATTTCACCTTCAATCGTTAGCGAAGCCCGCCTTGGCTGGAACCGTTTCGCCGAAGGATTTTTCCCGCAGGACCGCAGCTTTGATCCCGCCTCCATCGGCTTAAACACCGGCGCCACGCCTTACGACTTCGGCCTGCCGAAGATCAGCGTGTCCGGTTTTGCTCCCATTGGCGCCGACAACGGTGACCCGCGCCAGCGCGTGGATACCAACTGGCATTACATAGACAACATTTCCTGGAAAGCCGGGAAGCACGACATCAAGTTCGGCTATGAATTCCGCCGCACTTCCATTTCGCAGATTTTTAATCGCAGCTTCCGCGGCAACCTCTCCTTCTCCGATCAGTTTGATTCCACTACCGGCGCGCTTACTGAATCCGGCCTCCAGGAATTCCTTGCCGGCACACCCACCGGAGGCAGCCAGCGCCAGGGCAACACCAATCGCAACACTTTTGAAAATTCCCACGCCGCGTACGTGCAGGATAGTTTCCACTGGAAGAAAAACGTAACCATCAACCTGGGCTTGCGCTACGACTATTTCGGCATCGTGCAGGAAAAGCACGGAAACTTTACCAATATAGACACCACCACCGGCCTGGGCGTGATACTTGGCCAGCGTCGCCTGTATGAGCCTGACTACAACAACTGGGGACCGCGCGTGAGTGTGGCGTGGGACGTTACCGGCAAAGGCAGGACCGTCCTTCGCGCCGGCTACGGAATATTCTATGACTCCGTCTCCCAGGATATGTTTCTCGGCCACCTGCCCTTCAACAGCGGCTTCGACCCTGGCGCGGCCTACTCCGGGTTCGGCCCGAATCCTATCTCCTCCGCTGATGCCAATTCAGGGCCCCTCGATCCCACCGTTCCGGTCTATGGCTTCTCCAGCACCATCAGTGACGCCTTTGGCGTGGATCAGCACTTGCGCACCCCGTACATGCAGAATTTCAATTTGAATTTTCAGCAGGAGCTTTCTCGCAAGGTTGTTCTGCAAATTGGCTATGTCGGTTCCAACGGCCACAAATTGCTCCGCTTCCGCGACATCAATCAGCCCACTCAGGCTGATATCACCGCGGCAGATCTGGCCTGCAATTGCATCAACGACGGCAGCGTGCCCCGCCGTTACGAAACACTCACCGGATCCTCTCCCTTCTACTACATCAACTATCAGGAGGCTTCCGCCAATTCCGCCTACAATGCCTTGCAAACCAGCCTGCGCGTAAGCGACTGGCACGGATTCACCTCCACGTTGAATTACGTCTGGTCGCATTCCATTGACGACGCCAGCGACGGTGAAGAATTTGTACCCAACGCCTCCCAGCCCAATGACAGCACCGCGCCCATCGGCCAGAATCGCGGCAATTCAAACTTCGACGTTCGCAACCGCCTCACCTGGAACTTCGTCTATCAATTTCCCAACCACAAAGGGAGTTGGCAGCGCGTGACCGACGGCTGGGGCGTCAACGGCATCGTCACCGTGCAGTCCGGTCAGCCCTTCTCCGTTAACTACAATTTCCTCGACGACTTTGACGGCAGCGGCGAATTTTACGGCCGACCCGACGTGGTTGGCCCCATCCATTACAACCGCAGCGATCCCAGAAATTTCCTCGACCTGACCTCCTTTGCGGCGCCCTGCACGTTTAAGCCTGGCGGCGACGGTCTTGCCGATGCCTGCGAGCCGGGCACCCGCCATTTTGGCAACGAAGGCCGCAATTCCTTGCTCGGCCCGCATTTCCGCCAGTTTGATTTCTCCATCTTCAAAGACACCGCCATCACCGAACACGTGAAGCTTGAGTTGCGCTTCGAGGCCTACAACATTTTCAACCATCCCAACTTCAGCAGCCCCTTGTTGCCTTCCTTCATCGCGGATGCCGCGCCCAATGGCGTTGGCCCTGACGGCCGTCACATTGGCACTCTTGGGCTTTCGGCCACCGGCGACGTGGGCATTGGCTACCCGTTCCTTGGCAGCGGCGGTCCTCGCGGACTGCAGATCGCCGCCAAGATCAGCTTCTAGCGCTTACCTGAATCCGACCATGTCTACACGGCCTGGCTTTTCGCCAGGCCGTTGCCTTTTCTGATAGATTGCTGCCAGTTTGGGATGTCGATTGGCTCCCGGGAACCACCTGCCCCAGACCATGTAAGTTTTTCGCTTTGGCTGCGTACTACCTTATGGAAGCTCTGAGACCAGGCCGGATGAGTTCGCCGGGAATAGCGGAACCGACGGAGGTAATCGCCCGTGCCAGGGCAGGAGACGCCCAGGCTTGGGGCGAGCTCTATCACGACTACGCCCCCGCGATTTTCCGGTTTTGCCGCCGGGCGCTGCCAACCCGGGAAGATGCCGAAGACGCCACCATGGAAGTGTTTATGAAGCTGAAAGGCAAGCTCAACCAGTACGACCCGTCGCGGCCCTTTTCCGGCTGGCTCTATAAAGTCGCCGCCAATCATTGCTGGGATACCCTGCGTCGCAGGAAAATCCGCCAGGACAAGGAAACCGAAGACGCCGACGATGTCCCCCTCGAGCATCCCGATCCCAGCCAGCTTGCCCGGCTCATCGAGCAGCGCAGCAATGTGGAAGTGCGCAAGGCCCTGTCCACCCTGGGCAAACGCGCGCGCATGGCCCTGGTGATGCGCTATTACTCCGACATGAGTTACGACGAAATTGCTGACGCGCTGGGCGTGCGCCGCGCTTTTGTAGGTGTGGTGCTGCTGCGTGCACGTCATGAACTGCGGCAGGTGCTGGAAGGCAATGCTGCGCTGTCCGCGAGAGGAGCCCTATGACCGAGTCCCCGGGCAGTATGGGCGGACGCATGGACGAACATCTCGACGAAATGAGTCTGTTGCTTTACGTCGAGGGCCAACTCGACCGCAAGCGCGCGCAGGAAGTGTCTGCGCATGCCCAGGACTGCGCAACTTGCCGCACGCTGCTCCGCGCCCTCGAGCGCGAGTCACGCCTCCTCACTCGCGCCATGCTGGAAGAAGACGAACCGCTGCCCTCGCGCCTGGCGGCCTTTCAGGAGCGCGCCCGTAAATCCATGCAATGGATCTGGGGCCTGGTTTTTGGTCTCGCGGCAACCGGCGTTTACGTCTTCTACACCGAATATATTGAGCCCGTGCAGCAACGTTTCGAGCAAGCCGGCTTTGGCGGCAGCAGCCTTCTTAACTTAATGATCTTTCAAGGCGCCTTCTGGAAAGGATGGCAATCCATGTTGACCCTGTTTGAGGTTCTTGCGTTTCTAACCATAGCCGGCTCGGCGATGATGTTCTTGCGCCGCCGCATGCGGCGCGGAGCGGCGTTCGCCACGATCGTCGCAGCCGTCTGCACCGCCGCCTCGCTGTCGTCTTCTGCGATGGCTTCGGAGTTTCGCAAGGGCGACACCGTCGAAGTCGAAAAGAGCGAGACCGTTAAGGGCGATCTGTTTCTCTCCGGCCATCACGTCAAAGTGCAAGGCACCGTGGACGGCGACCTTTTCCTGTTTTGCCAGAACGCCGATATCGAAGGCCACGTAACCGGTGACATCATCGCCTTCGCGCAAGTCGTGCGCGTCAGTGGCCAGGTGGACGGCAACATTCGCACCTTCTCCAACACCAGCCTGATCAGTGGAACGGTCGCCAAAAATTTCATGTCCTTTTCCGAAACCATGACACTGGATTCCAGCGGGAAAATCGGCGGCAGCGCCACTACTTTCGGCAACACTTTGGCGATAGATGGAAAACTTGGCCGCGATTTGCTCACTTTCGGCAACACTACCACCGTTTCCGGCACCATCGGCGGCGGTATTCAGGCGCAGGGCAATCACTTCAGGTTCAACTCCGGTGCTCAAGTGGATGGCCCTGTCAAATTCAAAGGCGAAAATCCGCCGGACGTTTCTCCCGGAGCGAAGCTCGCCGTTCCCGTCGAGTTCACCAGGATGGAGCATCAGCGTAAATATACTCACAGCAGCTTTTACGTTTGGCGGGTCATCTGGACTGCCGCGGGAATTCTATTTGGTCTCGTGCTGTTCCTGCTCATGCCCGCTTTCGCGCGCGATGCCGCGGACTCCGCCGAGCGTTACGGCGCTTCTTTCGGCTTAGGCGTGCTGGTCCTCTTCGGCGTCCCCGTTGCCGCGATCATCGCCTGCATCACCGTTGTAGGCATGCTCATTGGCATCTCCACATTTCTACTCTGGCTGCTGGTGCTCTTCTGCGCGCACATTGTGGTCGGCACGATTGTTGGACAATGGCTGATGGGCCACACTCGGGAAACCTGGCAATTGATCGGACGAATGGTCGTAGGCGTTATTCTGCTGCGCGTGGCGGAAATGATTCCGCATCTCGGCGGCTGGATAAGATTCGCGGTCATTCTGTGGGGCATGGGCGCCATCTCTCTGTCGATCTACCGGCGCTTTCAAACGTCCGCCAGTCCCATACTTCCGGCATCGCCCATCGCGCCAAACCCGCTGCCGCCCAACACCACCATCGGCAACCCGCAACCAGCCTAAGTTCGCCGCCGAACCGCAAAGCGGCGCGCAAATATTAAAAAGGTCGGTTCCGTCCATCGGAGCCAGCCTTTTTAGTGGTTTATTTTTGAACTTAACAACCACTGGTCATTCCGAACCCGCCGCCTTGCGACCTCAGCACCGAAGTATCAATTTAAAATCCTCTAAAACGCTGTCATTCCGAACCCGCCGACCTTCCCAGGCGGGTGAGGAACCTGCTGTCGGTGTTTGTCACGATGCCCGGAGCGCTCGCGTTTTCTCGCCGCCAAAAAAACTACGGCTGCACTCGAACCTTGGCGGCATAAAAACTGAACGCCGAATTGTCCAGCAGCAACGCGCGAATGGAAACCGTTTGTGCCGCAGTGACGCTGTTGACATCCGTAACTCCGTCAAAATTCGTAGCGCCAGGAATCGTGTCCACCAGTGGGTTGGTAATAAAGGGAATGAACGGCGGCACATTGCCGAGAGTGAAAGACTGCCCGGAAACGCTTTGCACCGTCCCGGTCGTGCGCGTAAATCGCAGCCGTACGCGGTCGCTCGTAATGGCCTGGTCTCCTCCAGCCGCCGTGCCGGTAGCCGCGGTGACGTGCACCATCACGTCTTGCCCATCCAAAAAATCGGCTTCGCTCGAAAATAACGTTGTGACGCTGCTGGCCGGCAGCGATGCATTATTGAAAAACTCATCCGTGTCCACGATGAAAATCGGATTGTTCAGCGTCACCAGAAAAGTGTCGCCCACATTCGCCGACGCCAGCGTGCTGTTGCCCGTCGCCACCACCTTGTTGGAGACCACCAGGAAAAACTGTCCGGCCACGCCGTTCGCCAACAGCGTTCCCTCCACTTCATCTTGTGGAGTGGCATCCAGCAGATCGGCCGAAACCAGAGTCAGCGTTCCGTCGGTATTTACCGTGCCGTCCACGCTGACTACCGTTTGGTTGGCTACCAGGCATGTGGCATTCAAAGCTACACATAGTCCCTGCGGGTCTTCAATTACCGGCGAGGCGGGTAATTTGAATTGCAGACGGATGCCATTGGCGGCCAGCACGGTGATGGAGCTGGAACTTGTGGCCGTTATTTTCCCGACGAAATCTTCAACCAGGTCTAGGGAACCCGTGGGTGCGCCCGTTCGCGGCAGCGTGGCCGCCGTGGCCACATTCGCCGTGCTGAAGTTCAGCGCCAGCGTTCCGCTGGTAACCGTCAGCGCCGTGTTCAAATCCAGGTTGATCGAAACGCCAGTGGCTTGGCCGCTGGTCAGCGTCAGCGGGAAGGGTGTAGTGGTCACTAGCGCGGAGCCTGCGGTCAACACAATGTTGCAGATCGTGCCACTGAGGCACGTCCCATTCAGCGTGCCTCCCGTTTGATTCAGTATCGTCAGCACCGGCGCGGAAAATATCACCAAAGCGCCGGTATACGTTCCCGGCGCCAAGGACAGCGAGCCAAGGAACGCCGTGTCGCTTTGCAGCCGTGCCAGGTCAATGGGATAAACCGTGGGATTCAGTGTCACCGGAACAGCGGTGCCAGTTGACGGATTCAAAGCGATGCCCGTGATTCCCACGGTGGCCGCAAGCACGGAAATATTAGTCAACGAGATGGAAGGCTTGGACGTCATGGTGATCGTCAAGCTGGCATTCTGATTGCCCGGGCCCGGCCCGGTGGCGCTCCCTGCGCCACTGCATCCGGCAACAGTAATGACCGCAACCACCAGCATTATCACCAGCATCGCATTACGTTTCATCTTCCACCCCCGTACATGTCGTCCACGAAGCGCCTTGAGCGCCGAATATTCCTGACTAACCCGACTCGACTGTATCGCCGCCGCGAAGCGTTAGCGATGCAAAAGGCGGTTGAGTGTTCAATGGTTAAATCCCGATGCGCCTGCTAGCCGCTTCACCCGATGGTTTGGCGCTCGCCAAACTTCCAGCGGGCGGTGTGTTAAGGTAACCATTCCTCCGGTATCACCGTTCTCACTGATTCTAGCAAGCTGGAGCTCCAAATTTGGCGCGGCGTAACACCAATGCGAATACGGCTGTTGACGCGAATTCCGCCCCCAGCCGTGGCCGCACGTCACCAGCAGTGAAGGACCCTGTGAATGGCGGCGATCCTTTAAACGTACCGCGAAATGGCTCCCAGGTGCCGGAAGACCGCAACCACCCATCTTCCACAGCCAACGCTTCCATGCATGACGTGTTCGGTCCGGGCGGCTTACTCGAACGCTGCATGATCGGTGGCTACGAGCATCGCCCCGGCCAACTCGAAATGGCGGAAGTGATTCACGATACTTTCGAACAACATCACCACGCCGTCGTGGAAGCCGGCACCGGAACCGGAAAAACCCTGGCCTACCTCATTCCCGCCATTTGCAGCGGCCGCCGCGTGGTCATCTCCACCGCCACAAAATCACTGCAAGAGCAGCTGTACCAGAAAGACGTCCCATTTCTGCAGAAGCACTTCGCGCCCAATCTGAAAGTCGCCGTAATGAAAGGCCGCTCGAATTTTCTCTGCCACGCCAAAGTTTACCAGCTAGCCGATCAGCCGCTGCTGAAAGGCCTGGAAGAAATCGACGAGTTCCGGCAAATCCGCGAATGGTCGCAGCTCACCGATACTGGCGACCGCACCGAACTCACTTTTCTTTCCGATGGTTCGGACTTGTGGACCCGCCTCGATGCGCGCCGCGATACCTGTACGGGCCAGAAGTGCGATCACTTCAACAAATGTTTTGTGACCGCCATGCACCAGCGCGCCAAGGAAGCCGACCTCATCATCGTCAATCACCATTTGTTTTTCGCCGATCTTTCCCTCAAGGAGGACGATTTCGGCGGCATCCTGCCCGAATACTCCGCGGTAATTTTCGACGAGGCGCATGAGATAGAAGACGTGGCCAGTGATTATTTCGGCCGCCAAATTTCCAATTATCGCTTCGAAGAGTTGGCTCGCGACGCCGACCAGTCGCTACGGCTCTTGCGCCTGGGTTCGCCGGCGATGCTGCGCCGCACCCAGCGCATTCGCGAGCGCGCCCGCGCCTTTTTCGACTCCTTCCCGCCCCGCGACGGAAGATTTCCCTTTGCGCGCAGCGAGCGCGACGCTTTCCTGGAGCAGCATCGTGAAGCCTACGACTCCATGTTGACGGCGCTGAAAGGCCTGGAAACTGAATTCGCGGCCCTGACCCCCAAGCCCGAAGAGTTGCTGCGCATCGCCCGCCGCAGTTTTGAACTAAGACAGGAGCTCGCCTTTTTATTCGAATCCAACGAAAAAAATTATGTCTATTGGTACGAGCGCCGCAACAAAGGCGTGTTTCTCACCGCCACCCCCATCGACGTCAGCCAGATCCTGCGCCAGCGTCTCTTCGAGCAGTTCGACACTGTAGTTTTAACTTCCGCCACCCTCACCGTCGGAGGCCGCTTCGAATTCATTCGCCAGCGTCTGGGCCTCGATCACGTCAAAGAGCGCACCCTGCCTCCGGAATTCAATTACGCCGAGCAGGCTCTGCTTTATCTTCCCGATAAAATTCCCGATGTGCGCGACGCCGGGTTTGCCGCCAAAGCCGCCGACGAGATCGTGCAACTGCTGGAGCACAGCCACGGCCGCGCCTTCTGCCTGTTCACCAGTTACGGCCAGATGAACGATTTGTTCGAACGTGTGCGCACCCGCGTTGGTTTTCCTTTACTGCTGCAAGGCACCGCGCCACGCTCTGTCCTGCTGGAGCGCTTCAAAAATACGCCTGCCGCGGTGTTGTTCGCGACCTCCAGCTTCTGGCAAGGTGTGGACGTTCCCGGCGAGCAACTTTCCTGCGTAATTGTCGATCGCCTGCCTTTTGCCGTGCCCAGCGATCCCATCGTCGCCGCGCGCGTCCGCGCTCTTCAGGATGACGGTCGCAATCCCTTTTCAGAATTTCAGGTGCCCCAGGCAGTCTTGGCTCTGAAACAAGGCTTCGGCAGGCTCATTCGCGCCAAGACTGATCGCGGCGTACTGGCTCTCCTCGATACCCGCATCCAGCGCATGCCCTATGGTAAAATTTTCCTGGAATCGCTGCCGAATTACCACATCACCCATAATTCGGCCGACGCTGCGCGCTTTCTCGAAAAGTAGGCACGCAGCCTTCTTTGTGGCCAGCCCGGCAACTCAGTTAGAGGATTCATGTTCGAAGTCAGCGTCGAAGATACCTTTTCCGCCGGTCACGCCCTGCGCGGCTACAAGGGCAAATGTGAAAACGTCCACGGCCACAATTATCGTGTGCGCGTGACGCTCCGGGGCCCGCAGCTCGACGCCATCGGCTTGCTCGTAGACTTCACCGAGCTCAAACGCGCTGTGCGCGAAATCATGGGGCGCCTCGATCACCAATTCATGAATGATATTGAGCCCTTTAAAACCGTCAACCCCTCCGCCGAAAATCTGGCCAAGTATTTTTACGACGAAGTGACGCGCCTGCTGCCGGGTTTGCCGCCCGGCGCGCGCTTGACCGATGTGATTATCTGGGAGACGGACACCAGCCGGGCGCAGTACCGCCCGGTGAGCGGAAAATAATGAATCGCTCTTTCTACGTCGTGATGATCCCGGTTTTGCTGGTCACGCTCGGGTATGTGCTGGTTCTCCGGCACTTGGGCTTCGCGCCCGGCTATCCGCGCCTGCTCGTCGCCATGACAATTTTTTTCGGCCTGATCTGGTGGCTCGGCCGCCGAACTTTGCGCAAATCCAAATCAGGCGCGCAGTAGTACGAAAAAATCGCCGCGAATTTAGAAATAATAACTAGATCAATTCCGACATGTTCATCACCGAAATTTTCAAATCGATCCAAGGCGAAGGCACCCGCGCCGGCCTACCCTGCATCTTCGTGCGCCTGACCGGATGCAATCTACGCTGCACCTGGTGCGACACCGCCTACGCTTTTCACGGCGGCAAAAAAATGAGCGTCACCGAAGTTTCCGCGCGAGTCGACGAATTGACCAGCCGCTCACCGGAGATGCGCGGTTCCGACGCCGCTGTGCCCCTTGTAGAACTTACCGGAGGTGAGCCTCTGCTCCAGGAAGAAATCTATCCACTTGCCGAAAGCCTTCTCGCCTCCGGCTACACCGTAATGATAGAAACCAGCGGTGAACGCTTTACCGGCAAACTCCCGCAAGAAGTCATAAAAATTGTGGATGTGAAATGTCCCGACTCCGGCGAAGCGGGCACTTTCGAAATTCGCAACCTCGACGCTCTCACCCAAGGCGATGAAGTGAAATTTGTTTTATCCACGCGCCGCGATTATGAATTCGCACGCGAATTCACCACACAGCACAATCTAGCCGCTCGCGTCCGCCAGGTTTTATTTTCGCCTGTCTTCGAAGGGCCAGACGCACGGTGGCCCGGCCTGGAACCCCGCAAACTAGTCGAGTGGATGCTCGCAGACGGCTTGCCAGTGAGACTGGGATTGCAACTCCACAAATTTGTCTGGGATCCTGCAACAAAAGGCGTTTGAGAGACAGTTCATGTCCGGCACGGAAAAAGCTCATCAGGAAAAAGCAGTTGTGCTTCTTAGCGGCGGCATGGATTCCTGTGTGTGCGCGGCCATGGCCGTGCAGACTCACGGCGCACAAAACGTTGCGCTGCTACACGC
>JALYLI010000102.1 GCA_030774335.1 Acidobacteriota bacterium
TGGCTTCAAATATGGGCGGCTCGCCGGCATCAAGCATGGCGTGGATGCTCCAGTATTCGACCGGGACGAAGGCACGAATCTGGACTTCGCGTTCGACGATCAGGCGCAGTGCGACCGTTTGCACGCGACCGGCGGACAGGCCGCGGCGAACTTTGTCCCAAAGTATGGGAGAAATTTTGTAGCCGACCAGGCGATCGAGCACGCGGCGGGCCTGTTGAGCGTCGACCAAGTCACCGTTCACATCGCCGGCCCTGGCGAAAGCAGCCTTGATGGCTTTGGGCGTAATTTCGTTGAACATGACGCGACGATACTTGGCGCGATCGGATTTTTTGGTGGCCAGCGTGTCGAGCAGATGCTGGGAGATGGCTTCCCCTTCACGGTCAGGGTCCGTGGCCAGATAAACGTTGGGAGCCGCTTCGGCAGCCTTACGCAGGTCAGCGATGACCTTAATTTTGCCGGGAATGATTTCCAGGGTCGGCTCGAAAATGTTATCCGCGGTGACGGTTACCGGCTTGGGAGGCTTTTTCTCTTCTACTTTTTCGCCGGCTTTGCCTTTGGCCCTGGTTTTGCGCTTTTTTTTCTTTTTTCCGTTTTCGCCGCCGGGCAGAAGGATACCTAAGGTCTTTTTGGGAAGGTCCAGGACGTGTCCCAACGACGCTTTAACGGTGTATTCGCGTCCTAAATACTTGTTTATCGTTTTCGCCTTAGCAGGCGACTCCACAATTACGAGCGAACGAGCCATGTTGCCTTTGTAACTCCGTAGTCCTTCGCAGGAAGGTTTGACCGCTGGGGGATGTGTCCTTCTCGCTACCTTATGCAGATGCGGAGATTGCGCCTCCGGGTGCTTTTTTGCCGGGGCACATGCCGAAAAACTGATCAGGATTGATTGTAAAGGCAGCTACAGCATAACTTTACTGAATTGTTTGCCGGGCAGCTGGCGAACGAGGTTTTTCATCTCCAGATCAAAGAGCGTAGCCAGTACTTCGGAGGAGTTCAAGCCGGAATTCTCGACGAGTTCGTCAATGTGGCGAGTCACTTCGGTGTCGAGCAATTCGTAAAGCTTCTTTTCAGAGGCACTTAACGAGGCGACGGCGAGCAGATTTCGTTGCTCGGCTTCCGGTCGCTCGACTTGCAATAGCGCGGCTCGCACCGGCGTGGACAATTCTTCGATGACGTCTTCGGCGTTGACGACCAGTTTGGCACCTTGCTTGATCAGGAGGTTGGGGGCGTAGCTAACGGCTTGGGTGACATTACCGGGCACGCCAAAAACTTCGCGGCCAAATTCCATGGCCAGACGAGCGGTGATCAGGGAGCCGCTGAATTCAGCGCCTTCGATGATGATCACGCCCAGGGGCATGCCGGCGACGATGCGATTCCGAATGGGGAAATTTTCCGGGGCGGGATGGGTGCCTAGCGGAAACTCGCTGAGGATGGCGCCGCGCTCCAGGACCTTTTCGTAGAGCTTTTTGTTTTCCTTGGGGTAACAGACATCGATGCCGGTGCCAAGCACGCCGATGGCGCGTCCGTTGGAGGCCAAGGCTCCATGATGGCCGATGGCGTCTATGCCGCGCGCCATGCCGCTGACTATAACGAGTCCGCGGGCGGCAAGGTCGCGGCCTAGCCGTTCGGCCATTTGCGAGCCGTAAAGGGTGGGGCGGCGGGTGCCTACGATGCCGAGACTGGGCATGTTGAGGATGTCAGGATCGCCGCGAAGGTAAAAAAGTACCGGCGGGTCATAAATCTGGAGAAGGGTTTGCGGATACTGCGGCTCTGTCCAGTTGAGCAGACGGCAGTTGGCAATATTTCGGATGGCGGCGCGTTCTTTTTCGGCGCGCTTGAAGGATTCTTTATTAAAGATGGATCGCGCTACCAGTGCCGGGAGGCTGCAGGATTCCAGTTCGGTGAGGGGGGCGTCGAATATGCGTTCGGGCGAGCCAAATTTGCGCAGCAGGCGCGCGGCTAAACGGCACGCCAGGCCGGGGGTAAGCGCCAGCGCGAGCCAGGGGAGGGATACATCCAGCTCCATCGGGCACCAAGGGTAAGCGGTCTATTACTATATTGTCAACTAACACGATTATTGGGTAGTGGGTCAGTTTGTTCAAACTGACCTACTACCGATTATTATGACGTCGAGCGGGAGGGCTGGGCCGGGTCTTCGGCGAGGATAGTTCTGAAAATGCTCGTGAATGTCGCGGCGTCGCTTTCGGAAATTATGAGGGGAGGACGGAGCTTGATGACGTTGTGATACGGGCCGTCGGTGCCGGTGAGGATGCCGCATTCGCGGAGGCGATTGACGACGTATGAAGCTTGCGGCGCGGCGGGTGCGCGAGTCGCGCGATCCAGGACGAGGTCGAGGCCGAGGAACAGACCGGACCCGCGGACGTCGCCTATCAGTGGGAATTGTTGCTGCAAGGCACGGAGAGAATTTTTAAGGTGATGGCCTACGCGCCGTGCGTTTTCTTGCAGGCCTTCACCTTCGACCACATCAAGGACTGCCAAGCCGGCTGCACAAGCTACTGGATTCCCACCGAAGGTACTGAAGAACTCCATGCCGTTGTCGAAGGAGCGTGCGATTTCGGGCGTGGTGATTACGGCGGCGAGCGGGAAGCCATTGCCGATGGGTTTCCCGAGAACGACGATATCGGGAATAACGTTTTGCGTTTCAAAACCCCAGAAGTGGGTGCCCAGACGGCCGAAGCCGACCTGGACTTCGTCGGCGATGCAGACACCACCGGCGGAACGGACACGAGAATAGGCGTCAGCCAGATAACCCGGCGGAAAAACGATTTGGCCGCCGACGCTGGGAAGAGTTTCGGCGATGAAGGCGCCTGGATGGCGACCCCGTTTTTGCAGATCGTCCAGAATTATTCCCAACTCGGCCGCGTATTTCGCTCCCGCCTGGTTGTCGTCGCGGCCGTATTTTCCGCGGTAATCGTCCGGGAGCGGAGCGACGTGGGCCCAGGGCTTGCGGCCGGCACCTCCGGGGCCATCAAATTTGTAGGGGCTGATGTCGATCAGCGCTGTGGTATTTCCGTGATAGGCGTGCTCGAGGACGACGATGTCTTCACGGCGCGTGTGGGTGCGCGCAAGACGCAGGGCGAGTTCATTGGCCTCACTGCCGGAATTCAGGAAGTAACACACCCGGAGAGGCTCGGGGAGATGCGCGGTGAGGCGCTGCGCGTAGCGATTTACGACATCGTGCAGATAGCGGGTGTTGGTGTTGAGCAGCCCTAATTGTTTTTGCGCCTCCCGGACTACGTGCGGATGGCTGTGGCCAACGAGCGGGACGTTGTTGTAGAAATCCAGAAAAGCGCGGCCGGTTTCGTCATAGAGGTGTTGCATCCACCCGCGGACGATTTTTAACGGCTGGTTGTAGGAAATGCTGAGATTTTTTCCGAGCGCACTGCGACGTGTCGTTAGTGTTTCCTGTGGTGTGGTCTCCTGGGTTGGAAATTTTCCCGCCGGAATGCCGATGAGGAGATTTGGGTCGGGCGAAATGTCGGTCCAGATGGCGCGCTGCGAAGGGAGAGCTACGCCGGGGAAATTAGCATCGAGATCGAGCAAATCGAGAATGATCTGAAAATGGAGATGCGGGGGCCAGCCACCGTTTTCTTTAGCGTCACCGATGCGCGCAAATTCTTTTCCGCGCGTGATCGTCTGGCCACTTTTCAGGGCACTCAGCGAATCTGCCGCCAGGTGGCCGTATAACGTGAAAAAGATTCCGGCGTCGCGGGCGTTATGTTTCAGGATTACCAGGGGACCGTAGTCGAGAGGCGCGGCATTGTTAGCGAGGAGGTGAACCGTGCCGTCGAGCGGCGCGTGAATCGAAGTGCCGGGCGCGGCGAAAAAATCCATGCCCAGGTGGATGGTGCGGCGTTCAGCGAGCTGGTTGGCGGGCTCACTGTTTGCTTCGAAGAGCGGCGAGGTGTAGAGCAGGCGCGCCTCGTTATAACGGCCGACACCGGCGGAGACCCCAGCTTGCGCCATGCGATTAAAAATGTTCGGGGTGAATGCAACGGTTTCAGAGGCGCGTGGATCGGCGCCCAGGAATTCGCTGCCGACGCTCAGGTCGAAGACGAGGGTGGGTGCAGTGCGCAGGTCAGTTTCGAAAAGCGGCGCTGAGGATTTGCCGTTGTCCTCGAACCACTTTCGGAAGTTTTGACTTTTCGGCACGGGAGGGAGTCCGCAGGCTTCGCGAAATGCGTAGTGCGCGAAGCGCGGATGAACATCTGCAAGGCGCTCCAGGGCTTGCCATGCTGGAGCTTCGCTGACGGTGACGTAGGGATCACCGGACTTTACAGTTTTGCGATGAGCGGAATTCGTTACGCTGACCGCCAGGCGGATGCCGATGAGGCCATAGAGACAGGCGATCTCGCGCTCTTCAAGTGGAAATGATTGGTGATAACCGGCGACCACGGCGGCGGCGGCGCGCAAAACATCTTTTTTGCCGAACATGGCGTAGGCCGCGGCGATGGCAACTTCTGAAACGGTCATGCCGTAGTGCATGTCGCCAAAATCGATGACACTCAGCGCTTTGCGCGGCAACGGCCAGGGATCGCTGACCAGAACGTTGTAATCGTTGGCGTCGCCGTAGATGACGCTGCGCCGGAGTCGCGGAAGCACCGGCACAATTTCGATTTCGTAGGGAGCCAGAAAGTTTTCGACGAGCGAACGTTTGAGGGGGTCGAAAATTTCGTCGAGATGCTTTCGAATCCAGCCGGCGGCGGATAAATCCCATTTCAATTCGCGCTGCGCGGCGGGATGGCGGAAATCGAGCAGCGCGGAATCTATTTGGCCTAACAACTGGCCGAGGCTTTTGAGCAGTTCATCGGTGTGCGGACACACTTTGGCCAGCGCAGTACCGGGGACAAAGGTGAGCAACCACACCAGGCGATTGGCGCCATCAGGCGCGGTAATCTGGGAGTGGCGCTTGCCGGAATTCGTCGGAACAACGCGCGGAAGCAGGAGTTTTTCGGCGCGGCTGGCGAGATGCTGCAGCGCCTGGCATTGCAGATTGATGAAAGAACGGTCGCGCGCGGGGTGCATTACTTTCAGCACAAATTCCCGGCCGTCCGCAGCGATCAAATGAAAATTGTCGTCGTATTCGCCGGGCAGGGATTTTGCCCCGGCTTCAAGATTGTAAATTTCTTGCGCGAAGCGCGCGGCTTCCTCCACAGAAGTCGAATGGGCCACGCGAGATTCCAGAAGCATGCGACAAATCTTAACCATAAGAGCGAAGGGCGTCTAGGCGCCTTCGCTGTGGTTAGTCCTCCTCCCGGAAATTGCGGATAGGGTGGTGAGCAGGTTACGGCAGCCAATTATCTTCGTCGTCACCGATGGGTGGGCCGTCGGGAGGCTGCGCCGGAGCCGCGACGGGGATGAGCTTCGGATCCTTCTGGAATTGGGAGATTTGCGAGGCGGCGAAGTACAGATGGGCACGCTCTTCGGTGTCTTTCATCCCGGTTTGCGCGCGAATGGCCCAGGATTTCAGCTCGTCGAGTTTCAGGGAAGCGATGGCGCGAGATTGGGGAGAGGCTTTTTCATTGGTGGTTAGCGACATCAAGTCATAGAGCACGGTGACGTTGACGACCCGGGAAATTTCACCCTGGTAACCATGTTCGCGTAGCGATTTCCAGGTGGCGGTCAAAATGGTGTCGAGCACTTCTTCAAGACTGGGATTTTTTGCGTCACGCGCATGAAATTCCACGAGACGCGAAGCGCGTTCCGGGTTGAAAAGAAACTGGAGTGTGTGTTGCGCGGCGGCTTCGGCGGGCGCGAGGGCGTCGAAGGCCGGACTGGTGCGGATTTTGAAATGTTCTCTACCGCGATCGTAATCGGGAACGCGCGGTGGAATAAGTTTGAGCAGAGGCTCGGGCAAAGCGAGGGTCTCGGGCTTCAAGGTGGCGAGGACGGCGATGAGGGCGCGGCGTTGCTCGGCGGGAGCGACGATTTGCGTGGGGATTTGGCCGTCGCCACGCAGAGCGAAGGTGTAGTCCATTCCACCGACCAGTTTGCCAGCGGCTTCGACCTGATAACGATGCAGCAAGTAGATGGGAACGAGCGCGTCTTCAATGGCGCTGAGCGGAGCGTCCACACCAATATTGTTTTCGCCGAAACGGCGCAGGGCGGCGGCGCGCACCTGCATGAGGCGATTGAGTTCAGCGACGGCGTTGGAGCCGGAATCCCAAAGATGCGCGAGGCTGCTGGAGGAACCGGGCGGACGCGCGTCCTGATCGGTGAGGTAACGCAAGCCGCGAGCGAGCGCACTCGAAATAATTTTATTCAGCTCAGCGTGTTCGTCCGTACCCGCGGGAAAATCCTGATAACCGAAGGCGATGGAAACTTTGTCCCAATCTCCGATGCCAGTGGCGTAGGCGTTGGACACATCCGGGACGCCATCGGCGCCGAGCGTCACGACTGGCGGCGGGTAATCCATCACGGAAGAGCGATTCACGGTGCTGGAAGAATAATTGTGCTGCAGGCCGAGCGTGTGGCCGACTTCATGAGCGGCAAGCTGGCGCAGACGCGCCAAAGCCATCTCCAGCATTTTTGGCGAGGCGGGTTTGCCCTGCTCGTACGGAGCGAGTAGCCCTTCCGCGATTAAATAATCCTGGCGGACCCGCAACGATCCCAGCGTTACATGGCCCTTGATAATTTCTCCAGTGCGAGGATCTACCACGCCGGCGCCATAAGACCAGCCGCGGGTGGCGCGATGCACCCACTGGATTACGTTGTAACGCAAATCCATCGGATCAGCGCCTTCCGGCAAGAGTTCCACGCGAAAGGCGTTTTTGTAGCCGGCGGCTTCGAAAGCCTGATCCCACCAGCGTGCGCCGTTCAACAGCGCGGAGCGAATGGGCTCGGGCGCGCCACGATCTAGGTAGTAGATGATGGGCTGAACAGGTTCGCTGACTGCGGCGGCGGGATCTTTTTTCTGAAGGCGGTGGCGAGAGATGAAACGCTTGACGATGCGTTCGCTCACCGGGGTGGCGTAATCCATGTAGCTAATTCCGAAAAAGCTGGAACGCGGGTCGTAGACGCGCGTTTTGTAGCCAGGCGGCGGCAGCTGGACGAAGGAATGATGCTCCCGCACGGTGATAGATTCGGGCGAGGGAGTGACCTGCTTGACCCACTGGCCGGGATCATCGCCCGCGAAGGTGAGCACTACTTCCACTTCAGTATTCAACGGAAAGTTTTTAGTTTGAGGCATGTAGATCGCGCAACGCGCGGGGTCAAGACGATAGGCGCCCTGCTTGGTCTTGCGCAGCGTCGCGGGGATGTCATGGGCGTCGCGCAGGAAAAAATCGGTGGCGTCCACCAAGGCGTGATCTTTTTCTTCGGCCACCACGGTGAAGCCCGCGAGCACCGACTCCGCGAAGGAATCGCGAACGGCGTGTTTTTCAGCGGAATCGTCGCTGACGGCGCGAAAGTCCAGGTTTTCCTGCACGAGCAAGACTTTTGGACCGCTGCGTTCGAAACGAAGGATGCGGGTGGGGCCAAGTTGTCCGCGATCGAGGCCGATGTCGTTGGAGCCGACACCGGCGGACAAGCCGCTCTGGTAGAGGAATTCAGAGTTCCACTTATCTATTTCGAGCCAGAGTTTGCCCTGTTTGGCGTCCCAATAGAGATTGAAATAGCCGGCGAGCTTTTGAGCGCCAGCGGTTTTTTCGCTGATGGAGGCGACAGGAGTGTCCGGAAGCGCAAAAGCCCCGATGGGCAAGAGTTGCGACAACAGGATCAAAGCGAAAACGCGAGAACACTTCAACATTTTCAAAGCCTCCGGCGGTGTCAAACGTTTTACAACATAAGTTGACACGCCTGACTAAAAATTTCGTCTGCTATACTGAAGGCTCTGCGAGCACCCGCCACCGTGACGAAACTCCGTATCTCCGTCGTGCAATACCTGAATACCGCGCCGCTGGTGTATGGCTTTACGCACGGGCCCTTAAAGGGAAAATACGATATTTCTTTCACAATCCCTTCACAGTGCGCGGATGACCTGCGGAATGACCGGGCTGACGTGGCCATAATTCCGGCCATCGAATTCCAGCGCATTGAGAATTTGGTAGTGCTACCCGGTCTGGCGATTGCCGCAAAGCGGCGGGTGCGCAGCCTGCTGATTGTTTCGAGCAAGCCGATTGGTGAAGTGGAAAATATCGCGCTGGATCGCAGTTCGCGGAGCACGCAGGCGTTGACGCGAATTTTGTGCGCGGAACGCTGGCACATTGCACCGCGGTTCTTTGAAGCATCGTTATCAGTGGGGAACATGCTGGAAAACGCCGATGCAGCTTTATTGATTGGTGATCCCGCGCTGCGGCTGGCGATAGCTGTCGCGAACTACGCCACGCTCGGCAGTGAGGGCGAATTACTTTGCAATGCTGAAAAAGCTGGGATCAATGGGACCGGGACGTTGTACATATATGATGTCGTTCAGGAATGGCGGCGCTGGAGCGGGCTTCCGGCGGTGCTGGCGATCTGGGCGGCTCGACCGGAGGTTATAACTCCCGAGATCGTCGCTGATTTTGCGGCATCGAAGTCGTACGGGGTCGCGAACATTGCAGAAATCAGTGCTGCGGCAGCCGAGGAAGAAGGCTGGCCGGCAGGAGAGTTGCTGACTTATCTGCGTGAAAATATTGATTTCACGCTGGACGCGGAGAATCTTGCGGGGCTGGAGCTTTACTATTGCCTGGCGGCCAAGTTGGGCCTGATACCGCAGGCAAAATCGATCGAATGGGCGAGCGAGCGGGCAGATGCGGTGCACATCGCGAAAAGCTTCTAGCGCGGGAGATTTCGAGGCCGCACATTCGAATTAATGCTCTGCCTTGGTTAGAATAACGATAGATATTTTGCGGGCCGCAGCACCCGTCATTACAAGGAAAACGTTGAGCCTGAGCAAACAAGAAGCGCTGGAGATGCTGGAATCCGATGACCTGCTGGGCATCGGAATGGCAGCGCACCAGATGCGCCTGGCCAAGAATGATCCGCGCGTAGTTACCTACCAGATTGACCGCAACATAAATTACACAAATTTTTGTACCGAATATTGTTCTTTCTGCGCGTTTTACCGGCCGCTGGGCGCGAAAGATGGATACATACTTTCGTTCGAATCGATTTACGAAAAGATCGACGAGATGCTAGAGCTGGGCGGCACCGGCGTTTTGCTACAAGGGGGCTTGCATCCCGATTTGCAGATTGGCTACTACGAAAATTTGTTGCGGTCTTTAAAGGAACGCTACCCGCAGGTGCATCGGCATTGCTTTTCGGCGCCGGAGATTTTGTGCATCGCGGAAGTCAGCGAGTTGAGCGTGCGCGAAACCATCCAGCGGTTGATGGACGCGGGGCTGCAATCCATACCGGGCGGCGGCGCGGAAATACTCGATGACGAGATTCGTTCAAAAATTGCGCGGCTGAAATGCACCAGCGATGACTGGGAAGAAATGCACCGGGTGGCGCATTCGCTGGGCTTGCGCACCACCGCGACGATGATGTTCGGCTGCGGCGAGGAATTGCGGCATCGCGTGAATCACCTGGAGCGCCTGCGCAGAATCCAGGAAGACACCGGCGGGTTCACAGCGTTTATTCCGTGGATGTTCGCGCCGGATAATACGCCGCTGGGCAAAAAAGTGCCGGAAGCGACGGCAGTGGATTATCTGAAGACGCTGGCGGTAAGCCGGTTGTACCTGGACAACATTGACCACATTCAGTCGAGCTGGCTAACCCCGGGGATTAAAGTTTGCCAGGTGGGCTTGCAGTTTGGCGCCGACGATGTAGGCAGCATTTTGATTGAAGAAAATGTGGTGTTCGCCGCGGGCGTGAAAAATCGGACAAATGAAAATGAATTGCGCCGAATTATTTCGGATGCCGGGTTCGTGCCTGCGCAACGCGATACGCTGTATCGCTCTTACTCTCTCAAATAGAACCGATATTCAGCGCTTGGGTGCCAGCCTAAGCAGAATTTCCACCTCGGTGCTTTCCGGTAAATCCAGAGGCTCGGCGAAGTGCAAACCGCCATTGCGAACGGTGGCGCGCAATTTGCGTGGCACTGCTGCAAGGTCACTCATCTCGTTCTTCTTGGCCTGGGGTTTCGCTTCCGTCGCCAAACTTGGCACCATCTTGGGCCGGCCGGAGGTTTCGTCCAGCGCTTCATTGGCTAGCGCGTCGGCCTCGGAATTCTGCTCGCGATAGACGTGATCGATACGAAAAGATTCAAACGTTGACGACATTTTCTTGGCGCGTTCGAACAACGGCCGCAAGTCGGGACTTTTGACTTTGTAGTGGCCGAGCATTTGCCGCACCAGCAGCTCCGAATCACTTTCGACACGCAGTGCGCGAACGCCTTTAGACTGTGCGTAATCAAGCGCGGCAATCAGGCCATAATATTCGGCCACGTTGTTGGTCATGCGCCCGATATATTTTTTTAATTTGGCAACAATCTCGCCGCGTTCATTGCGGACAACTACGCCATAAGAGGCTGGACCCGGATTTCCGCGAGAGCCGCCATCAATGTTGGCCTGGTAGGCGGCGGGACGGGAGCGGAGTTCGGTGTCGGCATCGGTAAACAAACCGCCGCGTGGTGGGGGAGGGCGACGAACCATCAAGAATTCGACGTCGCGGTAGCGGAACTTTTTCCGCTTTCGGAATCGGGGCTGGCGACGGGAATGGGATCCAGCGTGTAGAGAATCAGGCCGCACATTTCACAGCGGTAGAGCTCTTCGTTGGTTTCCTGGCGAAGCTCCTGAACGATGTGCGGCAACACGCGCATGCCGCAGCCGCGGCATTGGTCGTCGCGAACGAGGGCCATGGCGGTGCCGTTGTGCCGCTTGGCAACGCGTGTATAGAGCTCGAGCAAATCGGCCGGAACGGGTGCGGCAGTGCGTTCGCGCTCCACTAATGCGGCGGCCAGCAATTTTTGCTTTTCGTCGTAGCGCGTGTGAATTTCCTTGCGATCTTTGGCGACGCTAGTTTCCGCTTCTTTCAGATCGGCTTCGGCGTGGCGGACGCGGCGCTCGAATTCTTCGCCGGACATCATCACGTCGAGCTGGCGGTCTTCGGCTTTGGCGACTTCGGCTTCGGCGTTGGCAATTTCATGGAGCAGCGCTTTGTAGGCTTCGTTGGTTTTCACCGCGCCACTCTGGTCGCGATATTTGCGGGCGCGGTCTTTCCACTGGTCTACATCCAGCTCAAACTTTTTGCGTTCTTTGAGAGCGTTGGTGTGCGCTGCTTTGGCGGCGGCTACCGCGGCGCGCGCTCCGCTAAGCCGGGCGTCGGCCTCCTGAATGCGCTTGGGATAACTATCGAGTTCGGCACGCAACGCGCCAACATGGTGGTCAACCCGTTGCAGTTCGATGAGGTGCGGGATTGCCGGGTGCATTGGGCACAATTCTAACACGGCTGCTCGAATCGCCGGACTCGACACGGCAGCCGCGAAATACTAACTCGAGACGCGCAGGTCGCGACGGATCAAGGTCCAGTCAATGAAAAAACCGATGCCGACGGCCAAGGGGATCAGTCCGAACGCCGCGGCTCCCCAGGCATCCGGCTCGGCGAATTTCGCGATAGTCGCAAACGTGGCGATGTAGCCCAATGCCCCGGCTACCAGCAGAATGCCCATACGACGAGAACGCGCTCCTTGTGTGAGCTCCGGCTCCACGGGAATTTCCACGCCACGCGAAATGGCGGCGAGACGTTCCTGGCTGCGCAGTTTGCGCACGTGATAATAGGTGTACATCGCGCCAAGAGGAATTCCCAGGGTCATAACGATTGCCACTAATCCAACCATATCGTTCATATCGCTCTCCTTTTCAGACGTCGACGCGCTGAATCACATGGCGAAGTCGCTACAAGGTACGGAGGGAGGGGCAGTAAAGTTCCGGGAAAGACGGGCGGCTACAGCGTTAATTGAGGTCGCGGACTTGCATGTTCTGATCAATAGCCATGTTCGGATAACGAATGGGCGAACCCGCAGGTGCAGCGGCGTGTCTCGCGACGACGCTGAACATAGCGCCAGAGCATTCGACGGAAAAGATGTAGCCATCGCGTTCCGTTCGCTCCATGGTGAGGGTGCTGGAAGAAATCAGTTCTGAAAGCTCCGCGCAATTGCCGTTGGTAGCGACGAAGGTTCGCTCCGCCTGAGCAATTTGCAGAAGATCAGCGCGAACTGCAGTAAGGCTGATGGCCTGTGTAGGGGTGGTGCCAGAGTCGCTGACAGGCAGCCTTTTGAGATAGGCGTAATAAGCGCCCATCAATAAACCGACGGCAACCAGTAATAGAGCCAAAGCGCGCATGAGTTGATTTTCGGGGGTTGGGCTCGCCGCGGCAAGACTTCTGTGGCGAAAAAGTTACACAGGAAACAACGCCGGTCTTTTTTCGAGAACAGGCGCGGCAACTTTGTTAAACTTTGCTCACCGTTCGGACCCCCTCCACGGTTAATTGCAATTCAAAAAAAACATGTTGACGATTCCATCGCTTGCGGAACGCCGCGCTGTCGAGATAGCCCGGGAAGAAGAACTCGAGGAAGCGCGCGCCATCCAGAGCGTGATGCTGCCTGCGGAGACGCTTCACGCGGGACGGGTGACGGTCGCGCACAAGTTCCAGCCAGTCGACACCGTGGGCGGAGATTTTCTCGATTACTTTGAACTGGCAAACGGCACGGTGGGATTTTATGTGGGCGATGTTTCCGGTAAAGGATTGCCGGCGGCGATGTACGCGGCGCTGACTGTGGGAGTCCTACGGGGTATCCACAAAACCGGGCAATGGCCGAGTAAAGTCTTGACCGTGCTCAACTGAGCCGGGGCGCGTTGCGGCGGCACACGGCCATTGCCTACGGAGTCTTCGACCCAAAGAGCCTGGAAATGCGCTTGGCCAGCGCAGGAATGCCGGGGCCGCTGCATTTTTCAGGAAAGAGCTGCAAGAAACTGGAGCTGTCCGGGATTCCGCCGGGCATGTTTCCGGACGCGGAATATGACACGTTGACGGTACGATTGAAACCGGGCGATTCCATCCTGTTGTGTTCCGATGGGATAATCGAGGCGCAAAACGCGCGCTATGAAGACTTCGGCATCGAGCGACTAATGGCTATTTGCCATGCCGGATGCAGCTTAACGCCGGTCGAATTATTGGCGCGAATATTTTCGGCGGTACACGATTTCACTCACGTAATCCAGCAGCATGACGATATGGCCGCCGCAATTTTGCATCTTGGCAGCTGAAAAATGCAAGGAATTCGCTGCGCCCGGTTACAGCTGGACAACGTTTACGCATTTTCAATTGACAGTTTCGGTGGTCTCCCGTAACTACGATAGGTAACTCTTAGCCCAGGAGTGTCCTTCGATGAACACTAAGTCCCGGTGTGCTTTGGCGTTAGCATCATTTCTATCGCTGTGCATCGCGAGCCCCGCGGATATCAGCGCCGCTCCGCAAAGCTCCAATACTCGCGCAGGTGAAGTCGCGCGCGTGATTCCAGCAGTGAGTATTGCCCGCGGGTCGAAGACGGTGACGGCATCGGCGAAGTCCGCGGTGAACTGGGAGGATCTGGTCAACACGCAGATCAACGGACGCGCACGCATTGCGTTGGACGATGGGTCGGTGTTGAACGTCGGCTCGCAGTCTTCCATGCACGTGGTAAAGCATGATGCCGGCGCGCAACAGACCGATCTGGAACTGACCTATGGGAAGCTGCGCACGCAAGCGCAGAAAATTGCCAAGCCCAATGGCAAATTTGAAGTGCACACTCCCGCGGGAGTTGCCGGCGTGGTGGGCACTGATTTTTACGTAGGCTATGAAAACAACACCATGAACGTGATTGTTTTTGAAGGAGTGGTGCGAGTCTGCAACCTGGCGGGAGTTTGCGTGGAAGTGAAAGCCGGGCAAATGAGCAGCGTTCGAAGCAACGACAGCTCCGGGCCGCAGCCGCCATTGGGCCCGCAGCAAGCGACACTGGATCTGCTGACCGCGGCAGCGCAGAGCACCGACGTCGGCGGTCCAGTCGGAGCGGTTCAAACGGCACACCATATCAGCAAGGGCACGGGAATCACGTTGGGAGTTATAGCGGCAATTCCCATCGTGATTGTCCCGGTGGTCACGCGGGGGAGCAGCAAGACGACACCGGTGCCTCCGAGATGCGACCCGAAAACCAATCCTAACTGCGGCTAGCGCCGCAGTAATTGATTTGTAGTAGTGATCAAGCCTTTTTCGGGCCCAGCGCCGGTGCGTGCAACGGCGCAGGGGGCGAACTCATCTAACCACATGCCGTGCTGCTCCCTAATTTGTGCGGTTTCCGAGGTCGAGTACACTGGTTGATTCATGTTTCATGTTCCCGTCTAAATGCTTGTGAGGCTCCCTTTGATCCTATGGTTGCGTAGTCGAGTTATAAACATGCTTTGTGTACTTGCGGCGTTGTGCGGCATTGCGCCCTTGCTTTCAGCAGCACCGCCGGATGTGGTGAAGCGCGCCCCGGTGCTGGCGGCTTTGCAGGCGGAGCTGGACCGCTCGATTAAAGCGCTCAAGGCGCAGGACCCGCCGGCGTACTTCGTCGGCTACACGGTCACGGACACCCAACGCTCAGATGTGTCCGGTTCGAACGGCGCATTATTGACGAGCACGGAGGCGCGCAACCGCTGGCTGGAAGTTTCCGTGCGCACGGGAAGCTACACGCTGGACAATTCGCACAAAGTCGGCGAGCGGCAGCAAGCGAACGGCGGACCGGGCACGCCCGTGCCCTTGGACGATGATGCCGAGGTGTTGCGACGCGCGATCTGGCTGGAGACCAACAAGCAATATGCGGCTTCCTCGCAGGCGCTGATAAAAATCAAGACCGGAAAAGAAGTGAAAGTGGAAACAGCAGAGGGCAAGGCTCCTGATTTTTCCCGCGAAGAGCCGCACACCTCTATCGGTCAGCAGGTTTCCATCAGCGTGGATCGCAAACCGTGGGAACAGAAAGTTCGCGATTACACAAAAGCGTTTCGCGATTCGACAGCGATCATCAACTCCATTGTGACTTTCAGCGGGCAGGCGCAAAACGCCTACCAGGTAAACAGCGAAGGGACGCAGCTGCAATTCGGGCAGATTCGTTACCGGTTGGAATTGTTCATCCAGGGCAAGGCCCCGGATGGCATGGACATCAACCGTTATTACAATTTTGATTGGGTGAATCCTGCCGAGGCGCCGGATGACAAGGCCGTATATGCGGCGGAAGCGACCATGCGCAAGGAACTGGAAGGACTGGTGGCCGCGCCGATCAACGATCCCACGGTTGGTCCGGCGTTGTTGACCGGCCGCGCGGCCGCGGTTTTTTTTCATGAAGTGTTTGGGCATCGCGATGAGGGCCATCGTCAGAAAGATGTGACCGAGGGCCAGACGTTTTCGAATAAAGTTGGCGAACAAATTTTGCCCAGCTTTTTGAGCATCGTGGACGACACCACGAAAAGAAGACTCGGGACGCAAGAGTTGCTGGGGTTTTACCAGTTCGATGATGAAGGGGTTCCGGCGCAGCGGGTGACGCTGGTGGATCATGGGGTGTTGAAGAATTTTGAGATGTCGCGCTCGCCGCTGGCGGATTTCCCGAAATCGAATGGTCACGGCCGGCGGCAGCTGGGAGCTACTCCAGTTTCGCGGCAGGGTAATTTAATTGTGGAAAGCAACAAAACGGTTCCCAATGGGGAGCTGCGCGCCAAATTGATCGAACTGATCAAGACGCAGAACAAGAGCTTTGGACTGCTGATTGATGATATCGCCGGCGGATTTACGTTTACCGGACGCGGACAGCCGCAGGCATTTCAGGTGCTACCGCTGGTGGTTTACAAAGTGTTCGCGGATGGACGGCCAGATCAACTTGTTCGCGGCGTGGACATCGTAGGTACGCCGCTGGCAGCGCTGACGAAGATCGTGGCTACTGGAGATACGGCGGAAGTTTTCAATGGGTATTGCGGAGCCGAATCCGGTTCCGTACCGGTTTCGGCAGCGTCGCCGGCAATTTTAACTTCTGAGCTGGAAGTTCAAAAGAAGGAAAGCTCCACGGACCAGCCTCCAATTTTGCCCTCTCCCGCGCACGACACGGATGCTCCGAAGAGCGGTGCCAGCGCGACGAAGACAGGCGGCCAGCGATGAGAATGAGAGCATTGCTGTGCACATTTGTTTTTATCGCTTCAACAATTCTGGGGGGCGCGGCGACTTGCCGAGCGGCAGCGGAAGATCCAAAAGACAACGACCAGACTTTGCGAGCCATGCGTGACGAAATGGCGCGGGCCAAGACGCGGCTGGAATTGAAAATTCCCGGCACCGATCAGCCGGTGCGGCCCTACTACGTCGAATACCGCTTGCTGGACCTGGACTTTCGAGAGATCAGTGGAGAATTTGGCACGCTGCTGAACAGCAATCATGCGCGAAGCCGCTTCATGGATGTGGAAGCGCGCGTCGGGAATTACAAACTGGACAGTTCCAATTTCATAAGTGACGACGGCTTCCGCGGATTCATCGGGTCAACCGGGTCCGTGGGCATCGATCGCGATTACGATTCGCTGCGGCAGGATCTGTGGATCGCTACGGACCAGGCGTTCAAGGAAGCGGTGGAAACGTATTCACGCAAGCAAGCGTATCTGAGCAGCCTGGCGCGCCAGTCGGACATCAATGATTTTTCGAAGGCTGAACCCGTCCATCTGGTTGAGCCGCTGATCATGGCTGACTGGAGCAATCGCAACTGGGACCAGGAAGTACGCGAGACTTCGGCGGCGCTACGCGCCTTTCCGCAAATTTATGAAGGCCGGGTCACGTATTACCTGGTATACGCAACGGAATATCTGGTCACCAGCGAAGGCACGGAAATTCGCGCTAACCGAAGTTTCGCCGCGATCGAGTCGGGCATGAACGCGCTTGCCGACGATGGCATGCCGATAAACCATTTTTATGCGACGTACGCGGTGCACCCGGCGGATTTGCCTGCGCCCGATGCCGTTCGCAAGGGCCTGAACGTTACCGGAAGCGAATTGATGGCGTTGCGCTCCGCTCCCGCGGCGCAGGACTACACCGGTCCGGTGCTTTTTGAGGCGCGCGCAGCGGCGCCGCTGCTGGCGCAGATTCTGGGGCCGGCGGTGAATGGAGCCCGGCCTCCGGTGTCGTTTACGCCGGTAATGGAGCAATTGCTCAGCGGCCTGGGCGGAAAAAGTGACTGGATCACACGCATCGGCGCGCGGGTGCTGCCTGCTTCGGTGACGGTGGTCGACGATCCCAGCGCGAAAGAATTTCAAGGCACGGCATTGCTGGGCGCATATGCGGTGGACGATGAAGGCGTGCGCGCACAGAAAATAACCCTGGTGGAAAACGGGACGCTGAAAAGCGAGCTGATGTCGCGTAGGCCGGGACCGGACTTTGATCAATCGAACGGGCATGGCCGCTCGGCATTTTTGAGCGACGCCAAGCCGACGATGAGCAACGTGTTTTTTACCGCCAAAGAGACGATGTCGCCCGCAGACCTGAAAAAGAAATTCCTAGATTCCTGCAAGGAACAAAAACAGGCGTACTGCATGGTCGTGCGCGAAATGGATAATCCGACGCTGAGTTTATTGCACCAGGAAGATTTTCAGGCGTTGCTGGCCAGTTACGGCGGTGGAGCGGGTTCTGGAGACCGGTTACCGCTGGTGGTGTATCGCGTTTATCCGGAAGATGGGCGTGAAGAAATCATCCGCGGGGCGCGCATTATCGGAGTGAATTCACGAGCCGTCCGCAACATTGCGGGAATTGGCAACGACAGCTACGTTTACAACTACATGCAAAGCCAGATCAATGGATTTGCGGGCACGGCGCTGGGCGCATTTGGTTCCGCGCAAAATGGTTTGCCGGCTTCGATCGTGGCGCCTTCGCTGTTATTCGAAGAACTGGAAGTTCGAGGAGCCCGCGGCGAGCCGAAACGTTTGCCGCTGTTGCCGGCACCGACGATGACGGCTGCAAAGTAAGATCGTGAGTAAATTTTTGCGGGACTGCTTATGAACGAACTAACGCGACGCGGATTCATATGCGCCGCCGCAACCCTGGGCGGTTGCGCTGTGCTTGTCGGGGTGGAGCGGGTGTGCTCGTCTGCGTTTGCCGATGGCGTGGAGCCCAACGAGAATTCCGGACCGGTAAAGATTGTGACGTTTTCGGACGATGGCGTTTCGCTGGGCGCTGCCACGGTGCCAAAGGTTCAGAAAACTGTTGCACAGTGGAAAAATCAGCTCACCGCCTTGCAATTTGACGTGACTCGGCGCGCGGCTACGGAATTCGCTTTCTCTGGGGCGCTAGACCGCGAACATCGCGAGGGGCTTTATCGGTGTGTTGACTGCGATAACGCGTTGTTTGATTCCAAGACCAAATTTGATTCGGGAACGGGCTGGCCAAGTTTCTACGAATCCATCGCCAAAGAAAACGTCCGGGAGAAGAAGGATATTTCCTTCGGTGTATCGCGGACGGAGATAAAGTGCACGCTGTGCGATGCTCATCTGGGACATGTTTTTACAGATGGGCCGCGGCCGACCGGCCTGCGCTACTGCATGAATTCCGCGGCGCTGCGATTTATTGCACACAAAGCCTAGTTTCCCATCAACGTTCGCGACCCCGCAAACTACTGCAACGCTTCGCCAACCTCTCCGCATTCGCTGCAAATTTAGGATAGTCTAAACGCACCTAATGGAAATCCTGCAAAACCTGGAAGTGCGGGAAAAGAAACGTGCCGCGTTGCTGAGCGTGGGCTCGGCAGTGGTGTTGCTGTCGCTGAAATCCTTCCTGGTAATCCGCACCGGCAGCTTGGGCGTGTTGTCGGAGGCGCTACATTCCGGTCTTGATCTGCTGGCGGCGATTATCACCTACCTGTCCGTGCGCCTATCCGATCAGCCGGCTGACGAGGGGCATCCTTACGGGCATGGCAAATTTGAAAACTTCTCCGCCTTCGTGGAGACGGCGCTGCTGATCATCACCGCGGTGTTCATCATTTACGAAGGCATTGATCGCCTGTTTTTTCATCATGTGCATATTCAGCCCAGCGTTATCGCGGTGCTGATACTGCTGGTGGCCTTGTCCATCGACATCACGCGCGCAAAAGCGCTGGGCCATGTGGCTCGCAAATACCACAGCGAGGCCATCGAAGCCGACGCGCTGCATTTTTCGACGGATGTGTGGAGCACGATTGTAGTCATCTGTGGCATCGGGTTGGTGTGGGCCGGCGAAATCTGGCATCTGCCCTGGCTGGTTTATGCCGATGCGATTGCCGGCCTGGCGGTGGCGGGCGTCATCCTGTGGGTTGGCTCGATGCTCGGCAAACGCACCATGGACGCGCTGGTGGACGCCGCTCCCGAGGGTTTGCGCCAGGAAATTGCGCGTGCGGTGGGCCGCATGGAAGGAGTGCTGGATGTGGACCGCGTGCGCGTGCGGCGCTCGGGTAACCGGCATTTTGTGGACGCTACCGTAAGCGTGGCGCGCACCGCGAGCCTGGAGCAGGTGCATGAACTGAGCGACGCCATTGAAAAACGCATCGGAGAAATTGTTCCGTCGGACGTCATGGTGCACGCGGAACCGCGCGCTCCGCAGGGCGAGCACTTGTTCGAATCCATCCGCGCGGAGGCACAGCGGCTGGGCCTGGCGATTCATGATGTGAAGGCGCTGCAACAGGAAGGCCAGCTTTTTATCGAGCTGCATCTGGAAGTGGACGAGAATCTAAGTTTGCGCGAGGCCCATCGTCAAGCCACCAAGCTGGAGGAAGGCATACGCACGCTGCGTGACGCTCCCACGGAGGTGAACATTCACATCGAGCCGCTGGGCAAGCACATTGCTACACCTGATGCGGAACTGGGCGAGATGAAACAGTTGGCTTCGGCGGTGGAAACCTTTTTGAATTCACTGCCTTCGGAATACGAGGAACTTGTGAATTGTCACGATGCGCGCGTGCGGCAGGTGGAGCATCGCATCCTGGTTTCGTGCCACTGCACGATGAAAAGCGATCTGCCGATTACCAAGATTCATGATGTGACCGCTGCGTTAGTGGATAGCGTTAAAGAGAAATTCCCACAAATTCACCGCGTGACGATCCATCCGGAGCCGTTCGAAGAGCGCTAAGCTCGCTCTGCTGCATTAGGTTTCGCCTCCATCTCTCTGCTCGAATCCTTGCCAACAAAAATCTGTGCGGCGAGCGCCAGCAGCACCGGGAAACAAACCA
>JALYLI010000103.1 GCA_030774335.1 Acidobacteriota bacterium
GCGGCCCGCAATGTCAGCGTGTAGCCTGAAGGATCGCCAGCCGTTGGCGACATGTCCCAGATATTGCTGTATTGCGCGCTCACGATGTCGCGAAACGTCGAAAGCTGCGCGGAGTCCACGTTGCGCACCAGTATGTGCGTATCATCAACGCGCCGAATCTCGTCGTAGTGAATGTCTTTCGCGCGCATTTGCGCGATGAGCCGGTCCACCGTCTGATCCGTCTCTTGCGCGATCGCTTCCTGCACCTGCACCTGCAGGATCAAGTGCGTGCCGCCCTGCAGATCCAGACCCAGCTTGATCTGGTGGCCAAAATTATTTTTTAGCTGCTGCCCCGAGGTAGGAAACGTCGGCGTGCCAACCAGCACGTAGACGCAGACCAGAACGACAGCAACGATGAACAGCGCTTTCCACTTCAGGTTGGGATTCATGATTAAAAGATGAGGCGCATGGCCGGCATACAACGGAAATTATTTTGCATCTTCCGGCGTCTCCACCTGCGCGATCGCGGAACGCGCGACGCGAATTTTAACTTGCGGGTCCGTGGCGATTTTCAGGATCACCGAGTCGCCATCGAGGCCGTTAATAGTGCCATAAATGCCGCCGTTGGTAATGACCCGATCGCCCGCTTTAATGGCCGAAAGCATCTCTTGCACTTTCTTGCGCTGACGCTGTTGCGGCATGATCACCATGAAATACATGATCGCGAACATCAATCCCAGAGGGATCAGAAAACTCGAGAACCCCGACGCCGCGCCTGCTTGAAAAAATGTAGCCAGAATCATCTGGTTGTTTAAAACCGTTCCCTTCTTTCCCTGACAGTCCTATGCTCCAAAAGCGCCATTCAGCATACCCTAAAAGGGCGTAAGAAAATGCTGAAGCGGGTCATTCTCCGCGTCTTTTTTTCCGCCATCATCTTGGGTGAAGCGGCCGCGATGTGACTGTACGCGGTCAGTTCAGGCATCGGCAATTCGCTGATATTACTGGGCCCATTCTACTGTTCAGGCCGGACCGGCAACGTAGCAAGCCTGCAGCTCTGCTGAGAATTTTGCGAGATTCCCAAACTCGATAGCCTCCCGGATTCGCCGCATGATGTCAAGGTAAAAGTGGACATTGTGGTGGCTCGCCAGAATGGCTGCAGTGATTTCTCCCGCGGCAAATAGATGCCGCAAGTACGCGCGCGTATACCGTTGGCAAACACTGCAGCTGCAGTGCGCGTCGATCGGCCGCGGATCTTCGGCGTAACGCGCATTCTTGATCAGCACTCGCCCTTCGCTCGTGTATAAACACGCGTGCCGCGCCGCCCGTGTCGGCAATACGCAATCCATCATGTCTATCCCGAGCGCAACGTAATCGGCCAACTGTTCCGGTCTGCCCACGCCCATCAGGTAGCGTGGCCGGTCTGCCGGCAGCAGCGCCGTCACCTCGCCCGCCATTTCGCAGGTCATCGCGTGGGGCTCTCCCACCGCCAGTCCACCCACCGCGTATCCCGGAAAATCCAGTTCCAGCAATTGCCGCGCGCTCTCGCGGCGCAAATCCGCGAACGTCGCTCCCTGCACGATTCCGAACTGCCACTGCTTTGTTGCTCCGAGAGAATTCTCGGTCGCCAGAAAATGTTCGCGCGCGCGCTTGGCCCACAGCGTCGTTCGAATCAATGCCGCCTCTGCTTTCTCTCTAGGAGCCGGCGTCTCTATGCATTCATCCAGCACCATCGCAATGTCCGCCCCCAAAGCCAGCTGAATCTCTACAGCCTTCTCCGGCGTCAGCAAATGCTGCGAACCGTCCAGATGCGAGCGGAAAACCACGCCTTCCTCGGTAATCTTCCGCAACCCTGAAAGACTAAAAACCTGGTAGCCCCCCGAGTCCGTCAATATCGCGCCCGGCCAGGACATGAACTCGTGCAGCCCGCCCAGCTTGCGAATCAGCTCCGGCCCCGGCCGCAAATATAGATGATAAGTGTTGGAGAGAATGATGCTCGCGCCCAGTTCCTCGAGCGCCTCGTGCCTCAACGCCTTGACGGTTGCGGAGGTCCCCACCGGCATGAACGCCGGGGTTTCAATTTTTCCGTGCGGAGTGCTCAGCGTTCCGCGCCGCGCTCCGGTCTCATCGGTTTTTGTCACCGCGAAGGAAAAACTCACGGCACCAGTTTAGCAGCAGGCGCGCTAGAACATTGCCCAGGCGACTTTTCCCATCACCCACACGGCCCAAATCCCGAACACCGTCATAAAAGCTCCGGCCGGTTTGATTTTTTTGGGATTCGCCGCCGAGAAGCCGATGGCGGCCAGCGCCATCGTCCATATCCAGAAGAGTTCCAGCGATTGACCCAGCGAGTCGAGCCAGTGCGGGGCCTCCTCCGGCAAAAACGCCGCTACGTTGCTGGCCAGAAAATGTTCGGGATCAACATCGCCGCGATGCTTCACCACCAGTATGACGATCGCCAGAATGCTGCTGATGGCCAACGGCACGCACGCATGCGTGACGATGGCGAAAGCGGTCTTGAAGTCCAGACCCGCGCCGTGAAACAAATTGAACGCTCCCCAGTACACCAGGGCCGTCAGCAAAACAAAAATTGCTGTTCCCAATAAACCAAAGGCGTAAGTAAATTTCGGGGCGTATTTCACCTGGCTTTCCAGGATGCGATCTTTCTGGTCCTGCGGCAGCTGCTCCGTCCGTGAATTCTTGCTCATCTGGCGCTCGAAAAATCCGCGCCAGTCGGTTTTTTGCGCGAGCAGAGCGGATACGCCGATGCTCAACAGGCATAGAACTACAAATGGCGCGACCCATGTGGGGCGGCGGGCAATTTCCGCAAATGTGCGCGCAGGAGAAAAAACAACGCCGGTCATTCTGCTGACGGCGCTGCTTTCCGGCTGCGTGGCAGTTTGGGTTGCGGGTTCCGGAACGGGCAAGGTAGACATTTGTCGCTCCCTGACGCGCAGTTGGCGGCCAGCAAAACTTTGGTGAACGCTAAGTGGCGGGAAGTCTAGCTCACCAGCGTGAAGTAAACAATTGCGTCAGGAGCTGGCGCAGAGTTACGCGGTGGAAAAAATTAGCCAGCAGATAGAAGCGGCAGCACCGGGACAGCCGCGAGCAATTCGCGAGTGTATTCATGGACCGGCCGGTGCAACACCTGTTCCGCATCCCCCACTTCCACAAAACTTCCCGCGTGCATCACCGCGATGCGCGTGGCCAGTTGCGCCACCACCGGCAAGCTGTGCGAAATGAAAACGTAGGTCAGCGCGAACTCTTGCTGCAGTTCCCGTAGCAGCAGCAGCACCTGCGCTCCCACGGAAACATCCAGCGCGGAGACCGGCTCGTCCGCCACGATTAGTTTTGGCCGCAATATCAACGCGCGAGCGATTCCTATCCGCTGCCTTTGCCCGCCGGAAAATTCGTGCGGATACCGGCGTAAGGCGTCGCCGTCCAGGCCGACGCGCTCCAGAATCGCCGCCGTGCGCTCTCGGCGCTCGCTCGCAGAAAGTTTTGGCTCATGTATGGCCAGGGGCTCGCTAACCACTTCTCCCACGCGCATCCGCGGGTCCAGCGACGCAAAGGGATCCTGAAAAATCATCTGCATCTGCCGTCGCTGCGCGCGCATCTCCGCTGCTGTCAACTCCAGAAGATCGCGTCCCTCAAATTCGATCTTGCCGCCATCGGGCTTTATCAATCGCAACAACATGCGCGCCAGCGTGGTCTTGCCGCATCCGCTTTCGCCCACCACTGCAAATGTTTCCCCGCGCGCCACCTCAAAGCTCACGTCGTTCACCGCCACGAAGCGGTCCCGTTCCGCTTCGCGCTGGAACGCTCCGCCTGCACGCCGGTAGCTTTTGCTCAAGGCGCGTACTGTAAGAAACGCTGAAATAAAATCCTCCGTGTCCGCTATTTCACTTCGACTTTATTTCCTACCAGAATGCACCTTGCGAACTGCTCGTGCCCGACGCCTCGCAACTCCGGCACCGCCAGCCGGCACTCCGGCAAACGCACCGGGCAGCGCGGCTCAAACGAACATCCCGGCGGCAACTCCGTGAGTTGCGGCACCGTTCCAGGAATTGGCGAAAGCCTGCCGCGCTCCAGAGTCGGCGACGCCGCGATAAGCCCTTGCGTATACGGATGCCGCGGTGCTTGCAGCACATCGTTCACGCCGCCCTCTTCCACAATTCGTCCCGCATACATCACCGCGACGCGATCGGCCACGCGCGCCACCACCCCCAGGTCGTGCGTGATAAACAGCAACCCCAATCCCAGTCTCCGCCGCAGCCCGTCCAGCAATTCGAGAATTTGCTTTTGTACCGTGACGTCCAGCGCCGTAGTCGGTTCGTCGGCGATCAACAATCGGGGCTTGTTTAGCGGCGTATGCGCAGTGCGATGCTCAATATCTACAACTTCACTTCCGGGGTCACTCACCCCCGCCGCAATCGCCATCGCGATCATCACCCTCTGCCGCAGGCCACCCGATAATTGATGCGGGTATTGTTGACTTCGGATCTCCGCTTCGGGCACCGCAGCGAGACGCAGTGCTTCCAGCACGCAGTCGTTCAGCCTCTCCGCATTCATTTTTGGGAAGTGCGCTGCAATCGCTTCCGCGACCTGCTCGCCCACGCGCATCACCGGATTGAGCGAGGTCATGGGTTCCTGGAAGATCATGGCCACGTCCAGGCCGCGCAGGCGCCTCCATCGCAACTCATCGAGCCTTGTCAAATTTTGCGAACCGGCATTCACCGGAACCAATGTCGCTTGGCCGCCTATTTTTGCGCCGGGAGGCAACAATCCCATCAATGCCAGGGCCATCATTGTTTTTCCGCTCCCCGACTCGCCAACCAACCCCAGCGACTCTCCCGCGCCGATACGCAGCGCCACCTCATTCACCGGACGCACCCATCCCCGGGCTGTAGGCAAATCCACCGTTAACCCGCGCACCGTGAGTAATTCCTTCATGTGTCGCTCATGGCGCAATGATAGACAGAAATTTCAAATCGCGGAATGCGAAAACCCGCCGCGATTTCCAGACGATTCCTCGTCCGGTGACAACCACGGTGTCGCCATGCACTCGTACGCTCAGGTCCGATGTCTGTCGACTGCGGCAGGGTAGGTCGCGGATTGTGCAGGAGATGCGGGTCTGTGATTGACCAAACCTACCGTTGCGAAACTGGAATCACAAACTTCAACGCCGTGTGTGTCGCGGAAAATCCCACCACCTTCACATCCTTGAGTCCCACCCCCCGCCCCGCGGACAGCACATCTCCCTCGGTTATTTTCTGCCCCTCTGCGGAATTCCTTTTCGGATAAACCACCCACACCGCAGCCACACCTCGCATCCCTTTGGCAATTTTTGAAAGCTGCTTCAGTTCCGGCTTAGTCTCCGCCTTCAAAAAAACCCATTCCGTGTCCGCCTTGACGAAGACCGTGCTCACCATCTTGGTGCGTTCGTCTAGCTCCTCAAGAAAGCCCTGGTCCTCTTCCGAAAATCCAAGCATCACCACTCGCGCGCCAGTCTTGATCCCCAGCTTCTCAATCCGCGTCTTCGGATGCAGAATTTTCCCGCACCATTTCTCAGCCGTACCCGGCCCCAGCTCAAATTTCGCCACGCCCTCCGGCGTCCGCAGCTCCAGCTCTCCGTTTACCACCTTGGCGGATTGAATCGTTGAAAAAGGTATTTTCAACCTGAAATCGCCGCGAAAAACAATCTCGCTGCTCTCCAACATCGCTTTTCCTTCCGACTTCTTCTTGCCGAATTCTACGCGGCACCTCAGCTCCTTACCCATGGCCTCCTCTATTCAGTCCAATGTGCGGAAACACTGCTCTCGCGTCTCGTTATTCTCTGATCATCAAAATAGTAAACTACTAAAGTCCATGTCTACCGCCATCGCCAACCGTGTCGATTGGAAGCTCATCTGGGCCCAGTGCGGCTTCCGCTATTTCTTTACCGCCATGTTCATCTCTCTCTTCGGCGGCGGCATGAATTTTGTCGGCGTCAGTTGGTACATCATGGCCGCAACCCACTCCACGGTAAAGGTCAGTCTCCAGGTTATCGTCGTCACTTTGCCAGGTTTGTTCATTCCCTTCATCGGCGGTGTGCTCATTGACCGCTTTGACCGCCGCTACCTGGGAGTTGCCCTCGATCTCGTGCGTGGCTTTACCGTTCTAGCGACGGCTTACATCGCCTGGCACGGCCATCTGCAGCTTTGGCATCTCTACGCCATGACACTGGTTAACGGCGTGGCCTCCGCCATGTATTGGGCCACCGTCAACGCTCTCGTCCAGGAAGTCATTCCGCCCAGCCAGTTCACCGGCGCCAATGCCGCCGTGCTGATTGGCGTGCAAAGCGGCATGCTCATCGCTGGAGCTTTCGTCGGCTTCACCTACGACACCGCGGGGATTGCCGGCATCCTGGCCATAGACGGCGTCACTTACTTCGCCTCCGCGTATTGCCTGTATAAAGTCCGGCGCGACTATGTTTCACCGCGTCAACAGCAAAAATATCGGGAATATTCCGAGGCCACTGAAGCCACCGCCAAAGCTCTTTCCGCCGGAGAGAATCCCGAAGTCGCGGAAGCCGGAATCTCCCTCGCCATGTATAACGACTTGCGCGAAGGTTTTCAGTACGTGAAGCAGCAGCCGCTGGTGCGCGCCCTCGGGCTCACGCATTCCATCCTGATGGCCGGAGTGGTCAGCGCCAACGTAGTCCTCGTGGCGCTCACCAGCGATATTCTTCACGCCGGGGCTCGCGGCTTGGGCTACCTCGAAGCGGGTTGGGCCGCCGGCGCTATCCTCGGCGGCTTGATTGCCACGCAATTGCGAGAAGAGTTGCGCCTCCTTCTCTATGTCACTGCTTTCGCAGTGCTAGCCGTCGGCCACGCCACCACCCCGTTCATTACCATTCTGTTGGCCGCGACATTGCTGCAAAGCATCTTTGGATTCTGCCGCGCCCTTGGCGGAGTGGTCGCCCAATCCGCGCTGATGTCTCTCGTGCCGCGTCATTTCATGGGGCGCACCCAATCCGCCATGGCCATTGTTACTACCGCCGTGCAGCTCGCCATGTGCGTAGCGCTCGGATGGCTGGCGGAAAAGGCTGGCATCATCGCCGGATACACCTTGCTGGCGCTGCTTTATGCCGGCGCTACCTTCACTGCCTTTCGCGCACGCCAGTTGCTCAGATTGCCACGCTAGTAACGCAGGAAGTTTGAAGGAGGGTCACGTGGAGATCACCACCATTGGTCCGTTTCTCAAGTATTTCGACAACATCCGCGAACGCACCATGCGCGTCGCCCATTGCATCCCGCCGGATAAAATCGATTGGTCTTACGCGCCGGGTAAATTCACGCTTGGCGATCTCTTGCGGCACCTCGCCGTCACCGAACGCTACATGTTTGCGGAGAATATTCAGAATCGCGACAGCCGCTACACCAGCCACGGCAGCGAATTTGCCGCCGATTACGACAGCGTCCTCGAATTGATGAAGCGTTTGCACGCGGAATCTTTGGTGATTTTTGCAAAATTAACTGACCAAGATTTACAACGTAAATGTAAAACGCCTGGTGGCGGTGACATTCAGACCGCCAAATGGCTGCGCGCCATGGTCGAGCACGAAGTCCATCATCGCGGCCAAATTTATTTGTATCTCGGAATTCTTGGCGTGCCCACGCCGCCCCTCTACGGACTCACTTCAGAAGAAGTGCGCTCCCGTAGCCGCGCCGACTAACTTTTTGTGTGGACCACTTCCAGTGGCGCAGAGACACTGGCGACAGTCACAGCCGCGCCTGCGCCCGGCGGTACCGGTCCAGGCAGATCTCATCCGCATTTCGTGCCTGAAACACCCGCGTGTTTCCATTTCCACGCTCCCAAGCGCGCGAGGCGCCTCTGGGTTGCCCCATGTGCCGAAGTGGCACATGGGGTTTTTGACCTTGCCCTTTGCGTTTTGCCACCGAAGAAAAAAAACGCCCCCGGTACTTCCGGGAGCGTGCTCTTGCGACAACAGAATCGGCATGCAGATACTTCTATAGGTAATCCCTCGAAGGCCCTTCCAAAAATGCTCGCAGCTTACGCGAACGCGAAGGATGCCGCAATTTGCGCAACGCTTTCGCCTCAATCTGCCGGATGCGTTCGCGCGTAACCGCGAACGATTGCCCGACTTCTTCCAGCGTGTGCTCGCTGCCGTCATCCAGCCCGAAGCGCATCTTGATCACTTTCTCTTCGCGCGGAGTCAGCGTCTTCAATACCGAAGAGGTCTGCTCTTTCAAATTCAGGTTGATGACCGCGTCTGACGGCGAAACCACCGCCTTGTCCTCAATGAAGTCGCCCAGATGCGAATCCTCTTCTTCCCCAATCGGCGTCTCCAGCGAAATCGGCTCTTGCGCAATCTTCAAAATCTTGCGCACCTTGGAAACCGGAATGTCCATGCGCTTGGCAATTTCTTCGCTGGTCGGCTCGCGCCCCAATTCCTGCACCAGTTGCCGGCTTGTGCGTACCAGCTTGTTGATCGTTTCGATCATGTGCACCGGGATGCGAATCGTGCGCGCCTGATCCGCGATCGCGCGCGTGATGGCCTGCCGAATCCACCACGTCGCATACGTCGAAAATTTGTATCCGCGGCGCCACTCGAACTTGTCCACGGCCTTCATCAAGCCGATGTTGCCTTCCTGAATCAAATCCAGGAACTGCAATCCGCGGTTGGTGTATTTCTTCGCAATGGAAACTACCAGGCGCAGGTTGGCTTCAATCAATTCTTTCTTGGCTTGGTCCGCTTCCGCTTCTCCGCGGTGAATAAACGTTAGCGTGCGCTTCAGTTCCGTCAGACCGACTTCACTGGCTTCTTCGATATCTTTCAGTTCGCCGCGCCGGTTCCGCAATTCCTTGCGCGCCTCGAACGCCACGTCGCCTTTCGCGACATCCGCTCGCCGCTCCAGCCGCCCCGCTTCGCGCTCCAGCGATTGCAGCCGCTCCACCGTGCCGCGCATCTTGTCGATCAAACGCTTCTTCTCGAACGGATTGAAAACAATCGCGCGAATCGCCACCGAAATTTCCACTCGCGTGCGCGCCACTTCCCATTTCGCCCGGATGTACGGCTTCTTCTTGGACTTCGCCGTTTTGTAGAGCTTCACCGCCTGTTTCAACGCCGTTTCGTACAACTTCGCGATCTTGTCGATGTACTTGAGCGTTTGCTTGGTCTTATTGGCGATCTTCTCTTCGGTGAGTTCTTCGTCGTCGAAGACCACGATCTCTTTAATGGAGCGCGCGCCCTGGCGCAAATCCTCGCCCACCGCGATCAATTCCTTAATCACGATCGGCGACCGCGTGATGGACTTCATCACCACCAGTTGCCCACGCTCGATGCGCTTCGCGATCGTGACTTCGCCTTCGCGCGTCAGCAAAGGCACCGTTCCCATTTCGCGCAGGTACATGCGCACCGGGTCGTTGGTCTTTTCCAGCGAGCCGGGCGTCAAATCCAGATCGCCGTCTTCGCTGTGCCCTTCCTTTTCCACCACGACGACATCGTGGTCTCCACCCGGCTCCGTGGACACTTCCACCGCACGCGCGGCCTTGGCCGACGCCGCGTCCTCATAAATCTCGATTCCGTTCCGCTCGAATGTCGTCAGAAGATCGTCAATCTCTTCCGAGGAATGCACTTCAGCCGGGAGCGAATCGTTCACTTCGTCGTACAACAGGTACCCGCGCTCCTTGCCTACCGCAATGAGCTGGCGTACTGCATCGTATTTTTCTTCCAGACCCGCTACCGCCACGTATTACCTCCCGCGCTGCCGAAAACCAAATCTTTGATTTCTCTCGAACAGACTCGCACAGACAGCTTGGCTAAAGCTCCGGGGAACGCCCCTCAATTTCGCATCGGATTGTTCGTGAAATCCCACCGCGCCGCAACACTTGCTTGCCGCTCGTCCGTGCGTCGCCCCCGCACGAACCGCCCGCCAGCCTGTAAATACATCTATAAGATGCAGTTAAGGCCAAAACAGTTACGCCTAAAACCCTATTACGCTACACGTTTAACCCGAGTGCAGTCAACGCATTAATTGTTGAAAAAAAAAGGATAACCCGCGCCCGGCACCGCCACGGAAAATTGCCAACCTCGCTATCTCAATCCGTTAACGCCCCGCCGCCAGCCGCCTCATCAAGTCCTGTTTCTTCTCCAGCAAGCTCCGCAGTTCCGCCGGTGCCGGATTCGCCTCAATACTCCTCTGCACTTCCGCCAGGGCCCTCTCCGCCTGCCGGTTTTGCAGCGATTCGACGCAGCTCTCCGCCTCTTCCCGCGTTAACTCGCTGGATTCTTCGAAAAGTATCTCAAATAGCATCCGCCGGTCGCGCTCTTCCAGCCCCGCCGCGATCTCCGTCGTATCCATCGAGCTTCCCGCCACGTTCGCTGCGATCAATGCGGCAAACACCTTCTCCGTCTCCAAACCCTCATAAAGGCGCGCGTTTTTCAATCGCTCCGCCAACTCCTGTCGGAAGTCATCCGCTTCCGCCAGCATGCGAATCAAGCGCCGCTCCACCGGCTTGGCGGCGCGACCCACCAGTTCCGGCGCAACCTTCAACCCGCTGCGTCGTTCTGCAGCCGCCTTGCTCAACGCCGCCCGCAGCACTGGCTCTTCGAGCCGCAGTTGTTGCGCAATCCGCGTTGCCCACTCCGATCTTAATAATCGGTTCGGAATCTTTTGCACGTACGGCAAAAGATAATTCACCGCCTTCAATTTGCCTTCGCCCGTGGAAAGATCCATGTGCCGCGCGCGCCCGATCAGATAATCCACATAGGGAGGCGCATCTTTCAGCAGCTTCGTATACGACTCTACTCCCATCTCGCGAATATAAAGGTCCGGATCGGCATTCTTGGAATATTTCGTCCCGTCGCCTCTGGTCAGATTCATCGCTGGCAGCGCCAGCACGCGCACCTCAAAATCGTTCTCCAGCAATAGCGAAATAGATCGTTCCGTGGCGATTTGCCCCGCCGTGTCCGGGTCGTAATTCACGATCACGCGCTTGGTGAAACGCGAGAGCAGTTTGATCTGTGGCTCCGCCAGGCTCGTGCCACAGCTAGCCACCACATTGCTGATACCCGCGCGCGCCACCGCGATAGCATCCATATACCCTTCCACCAGCACTGCGAAATCCGAGCGCCGCAGCGCTTCTTTCGCGCGGTCCAGGTGATACAGCACATTGCTTTTCGAATAAATCGGCGTTTCCGGCGAATTCAGATATTTGGGCTGGTCGTCGCCAAGCGCGCGGCAGCCGAACGCCACGATTTTTCCGCCATCATTCGCGATAGGAAATGTAATTCGTCGGCGGAAGCGATCGTACATCCTCGTGCCCCCGCTCTGATCCCGCGACACCAACCCGGATTCCATCAGCTGCGGCTCTTTATATTTCGATTTCAGGAATCGTAGCAGCGCGTCGCCGCCGCTGGGCGCGTAACCAATTCCAAATCTCGCGATCGCATCCTCATCCAGTCCGCGATCCTCCAGGTACGCTCGCGCCGCTTTTCCCTCCAGCGTTCCGCCCAGCTGCTGCACAAAAAATGTCTGCGCCTCACGGTGCATTTCCACCAGCAGCGTGCGCTGCTGGTTCTCTTTGCGCTCTTCCGGCGAACTCGCCTTCGGCCGTGGAATGGCAATTCCGCATTTCTCTGCCACGATGCGGATCGCTTCCGGAAAGGCCACCTTGTCCACTTCCATCACAAACTTGAAAACGTCTCCGCCCACCCCGCAGCCGAAACAGTGGTAAATCTGTTTCACCGGGTGCACCGCGAAGGAAGGCGACTTCTCCGCGTGAAACGGGCACAACCCCGTGAAATTTTGCCCGCTCTTTTTCAGCCGTACGTATTCGCCGATCACGCGAACGATGTCCGCCTGCTGTTTCACGCGCTCCGCGAATGACCCGGCTTCCGCCATTTATGCCCGCAGCTCCACCACCGTCACCGCTTTGCCGCCGCGTTCTTCTGCTTCGAAAGCTTGACTGTCTACCAGCGGATGCTTCGAAAGAAATTGCGCCAGGCCTTTTCTTAGCGCCCCCGTGCCATGTCCGTGAATGATTCGCACTCGCGAGCGATTCGCCAGCGCCGCGTCATCCAGAAATTTGTCCACTCGCTCCGTAGCTTCCTCCACCGTACACCCAATCAAATTTATTTCTCCGCCCACACTCTCATCGCTGGCCTGCGCGCGTACCGTTACACTGCCTTTAGGCGACCTCACAACTCCAGCCACCGCCGCGCCTGCCACCCCGCTGATTTCTTCCAGCCCAACTTTCATGCGCAGCGGCCCCGCTTCAATCTCCGCAGCCGATCCTTCTACGCGCCGCAACACTACCGGCTTGCTGAATCCGCGCACATGAACGCGCGTGCCCGGCTGAAGTTGCGCCAACGTCACGCCTTCTTTTCCGGCAGCTGGCGCTCCCAGATCCTGCTGCGACTCCGAAATCGTCTGCACTACGGCGTCGTTCAGTTCTTCGCGTGCTTCGCCGCGCACCCCTAGAGCTTTTCGTCTCGCGGATTTCTCCAGCGCTCCGCGCAAATCTCTTTCTTTTACCGCCTCCACTACTCGCGCCACGTTTTCGTCGAAGCGCTTCTCCATCTCCGCGAATTTCTCTTCCAGTTCTCGGATCCGTTTCTGCTGCCGCTCCACCCACTCCCCGCGTAATTTCTTGCGCTCTTCCTCCAGCGCGTGCCGTTCCGCGGTCATCTGCTGCTGCATGCGATCCAGTTCATCCCGGCTGCGATGGAGATATGCAATCAAATCCGAGGCTTCCAGGGCCGCCGGGGCCATTAAAGCCCGCGCGCGGTCAATGATCGGCTCAGCGATCCCCAGTCGCCGCGCAATGGCGATTCCGCTCGAACCTCCCGGCACGCCCACCATCAATCGATACGTCGGCCGTAGATTCACATCATCAAACTCCACCGCCGCGTTCACCACTCCTGGTGTCGTCGAAGCATATGTCTTCAAGCGGTCATGATGCGTCGTCGCCAGCACAATGCAATTCTTCGCGCGAAACTCATCCAGCAGCGCCACCGCCAGCGCCGCTCCTTCCTCCGGCGCAGTTCCCGTACCCATTTCATCCACCAGCACCAGCGATTCGGGCGTCGCCGCCTCCAGCATCCCTTTCAGATTCAGCATGTGCGCCGAAAAAGTAGAGAGGTCTGCGGTAATCGACTGCTCATCACCAATATCCACCAGCACGCGATCAAAGAATGGCAACATCGCGCGCTGCGCCGCCACCGGAATTCCGGATTGCGCTGAAAGCGCCGCGATCCCCGTGGTTTTTAGCGCTACGGTTTTTCCGCCAGTATTAGGTCCGCTGATCACCAGCACCCGTTCTTCGCCCCCCAGCGCCAGCGTCATCGGCACCACCGCCCGCCCTTCCTTGCGCAGCTTATTCTCCAGTACCGGATGCCGAGCCGCTTCCAGCCTTAGTTCACTGCTTTCAGAAAATTCCGGCGCCACCGCGTCAAATTCCTGCGCAAACCGCGCGCGCGCAAACACACTATCCAGTTCCGCAATCGTTTCCGTCGTCAGCACCAGCGGTTCCCGCAACCGTTGCAGTCTCTCCGTAAGTTCTCGCAGTATCCGTACGATTTCCGCCGCTTCGTCTTCCGCCAGCTGCACCAGCTGGTTATTGGTCTCTACCGTCTCCAGCGGCTCCATGAAAATCGTCTGCCCTGTCCCACTGGCTCCGTGTACCACCCCGGGCACGCTGCGCCGGTTCTCCGCGCGCAGTGGAATTACGAACCGGTCGTTGCGCAGCGTCACGTAGTCCTCCCCTGCTTCGGCGTTCCTGGTGCGCAGAATATGTTTTAGAGTTTTCTGCAAGGCGTCACGCGTTTGCGAGATGCTGGCGCGGATTCGCCGCAGCGCCGCCGAAGCGTCATCGCTGATCTCTCCATTCGGCAAAATGCTCCGCCGGATAATCGTCAGCGTATCTTTGAAATCGCTTAAAGCCCCGGCGCGTTCGGCCAGTAGCGGAAACTTTGTCTCCTCTTCACGAAATTGCTGCCTTAGCCATCCGGAAATTTCCAGCAACGTCGCAGCGTCCAGAAATTCTCGCGCCTCCAGCACCATCCCCGCGCCTTCAATGCGTTTCAGCCAGCCTTGCGGATCCGCCAGTCCGCCGAATCCCAATTCCCGCCCTGCCCGCAGCCACTCCCGCCCTTCGCGAATCAGCGCAAACGCTGCCCTTACCGCGGCGCACTCGGTTCCAGGCTGTAGTTCGTCCACAAATCGCTTTCCGGGAGCGCACGTCGTTCTCTGCCGCAGCAATTCCAGTAGTTTGTCGAACTCCAGAACGTCTTGCGCCGTTCGTGCCATTTCCGCCTTACTTTTCCCGCATCAAGCTGCTCGCCAAAATCTCGGCCGCTTCTTCCGGAGTGCCGGCCGGCCGCACAATCTGCGCATTCACTTCCGCCCACGGATTTTTATGTCCAGTCTCCACGTCCCGCACGCATTTCAAGAGCGGCTCCCAGAATTCTCCCAACGCCACAAACGGTTTCGCCGCGATCACCGACTTGTTCATCATCTCCCACGCCACCGCCAACTCCGCCAGCGTGCCGGTGCCGCCCTTGCACACCACGAATCCATCCGCTAGGCGAATAATCTCAAACAACCTCTCCTGCCAGGTCTTCACTCGTATTTCCACGTCCACCCATTCGTTCGCTTTCGCTGCCGGAAAAAATTCTGCGGTCACCCCATACGTCTTTCCGCCCGCATCTTTCACTCCGCGGCAAACTGCTTCCATCGTGCCACCGTATGCGCCGGTGCACACCCCAAAGCCTTTCTTCGCAAGCGCCTTTCCGAGTGCCCGCGCCCCCGCGTACTCCGGGTCATTCTCGCCCGGGCGCGAGCTTCCAAACACGCTGATGATCAGTTCTCTTTTCATTTTTTTCTCTCTTTTATCGCGGCTGCTTGTGTTCGCGGGAGCGCTTCACGGGCACAGTATTGAACTCCTCTATCATCGCTACGCAAAGGCCACCCAGCGCGTCCGTGGCCTCATGATTTTTCCCGCCTTGATTGTTGCTCAGAAAAGAAAACACCAGCCTCCGCCCACCGGCGGTGTCCGCAAATCCCGACATCGTCCTTACGTGCTCCACCGATCCGGTCTTGGCGTGCACCCTCCCAGCCGCAGAAGTATTTTTCATCCGCTCTTCCAGCGTGCCATCGATTCCCGCGACCGGCAGCGATGCATAATAGCTTTCAAACCAGGGTTGCGTTTGCGCGTATCGCAATAAAGTAACGATCGCGCGCGGAGTGACCAGGTCGTGCCTCGACAATCCCGAGCCATCCGTCTGAATCACATCCTCTGCCCCGATTCCCACCTTGGCATAAAAATCCGCTGCAAACTTCATCAGTTCGTCGGGAGAACTCCACGTTCCGCTTTGCCGCATTGCCACCCGCAGCAGAGCTTCCGTGTGCAGATTCTGGCTGATCTTATTCACCAGTTTCACCGCATCACGCAACGGGATGGAAACATGCTCGGCTAACAGCGTGGGAGTAATCGCTGCGGGCTCGCCTGTCGCTTCGTGACGCGCCCGTACACCGCCATCTACTCTTATTCCGTGTTGCTCCAACGTAGATTTCAGCAGGGTGGCGGCATGTAGCGCCGGCTCCTCAATCGCCATGACCAGCTTTCGCGGAGCGCTTTTTTCCGGCAGCGTTCCCCTCACCACCACCAGGTGGGCGCCTGGCTCGCGCGTCAGGGTCAGATCCGCTTTAACGTTGGCAGCGCTCGTAATCACCCTGTTATCCACCACAAAATCCGGTGTTCTCGGGCTCACCGAAACCCGCACTACTTCGCCCGCCATCCCTGGCGTCAACGTCAGCGTCGCCGTGTTGTCATTCACCACCAGCGCCGAGATCGCTGCGCCATACTCCCAGACCATGTCGTCAATTTCCCAGCCATTCGGGTAACGTTCCCGAGGAAAATAGCTGTCATCCCCCACAACATCTCCAGAGACGCTTTTCAGCCCGCGCGCCACCAATTGGTCGGCCAGTTCCGCCAGGACTTTCTCCGGCGGGCCGTCAAACTCCTCCTTCAAATTGAACGGGAACTTGCGATTCGAAAGATTGGGATCGCCCCGGCCCACCAGCACGAGGTCCGCCGTCAATTCCCCCTCGGGAGTGAGAACTCCGGCGCTTTCCAGAGTGGTGTGAAACCGAAAGTCCGGGCCGAGTCTGTCCAACGCCAAAGCCGTGGTGAACAGTTTCATATTTGATGCCGGCACAAAATATCTGGAGCTACCCTCCTCGAACAGCGTCTCTCCAGTCTCCGCGTCGGCAATCAGCAATCCCCACGCGGCCTTGCCAGCCGGACCGCTTCCAAGCAATGCCTCGACCCTGCGGGAAAATTCCTGCGCCGCGACGGCGGCATGTTCCGTCTTGTGCGCCGGATGCTTTTTCTGCGCACAGGATGCTCCAGGGTTTAGTAACATCGCGCAGACAAGCGTTATACCCATCCTCCACGCGTTCCGCTCCCCCATTCGCCCGATTGCCATTGCGCTCCCGCTGGTAAAATACTGCCAACGAAAGTATAGTCGAAGAGCCGCGGATCACTTCCTCTTGGAGCGCCCGCTTGCGTTAGCGGGTTTGGCGTGGGGTCTGAACCAGGAAGGATCGCCGGTCGCGTCCACATAGATCGCCTTTTCCACTTGATACAAAATTGAAAACGAGGTGAATTAAAAATGAAGCGAATGATTTCGTCCCTTATGGCCTTGGCCACGCTCGCATTGCCGATGTCCGGGTCAGACCGAAAAGAAGAGCAGCGCCTACAGAATTGCGGCACCGTTTTGAGGGAAATTATGGATATACCCGAAGACATTCCACAGGACCTCATCGATAAAGCCGAATGCATCATCGTTTATCCTTCCGTCCTCAAGGCCGCTTTCGTGATAGGCGGCAGCTACGGCCGTGGCGCCATGACTTGCCGCACCGGCGAACACTTCAGCGGGCACTGGAGTGCGCCATCAATGATGGCTCTCGAAGGTGCAAGTTTTGGATTTCAGATCGGCGGGCAGGCCACGGATTTCGTTTTATTGGTGATGAATCCGCGAGGCGCTCGCTCCATCCTCAAGAGCAAAGTGAAGCTCGGCGCCGACGCTTCCGCCGCCGCCGGTCCCAAGGGCCGTACCGCCGAAGCCTCCACGGACGCCACCTTGCGTGCTGAAGTCCTCAGCTACTCCCGTTCCCGCGGCCTCTTCGCTGGCATCTCGCTCGCCGGAGCCACGGTTCGCCCGGATAACGACGCCAATGAGCGCGTTTACGGCCGAGACGTCAGCGCTCGCGACATCATTTTCGGGAAGACCAAGGCCACCAAGGGATCTCAAAGGTTGATTGCCTATCTCAATCGCCGCACCCCAACGAATACCTCGGACCCGGCTTCGCTCCGCGAAGAATAGTTCGTCGGCCTCGTCTCGACCAGAAAATCAAGCCCTGAATGACGCCCGGGACGGCATCCGTCTCGGGCGTTTTGCTTTATAGCACAGCCCATCCTTCTTCACTGTTGAATCCCCAACGTAAATGACTTATAGTCATCTACGGTTACCGGTCAAATGAAGGCGTTGACAACCTCCCCTCCCGGCCGTCGCCAACGACGCTCTGTAGAAATTCGCGAACGCTTGTTTCGCGCGGCCCTCGACCTTTTTGCCACACACGGCTTTGTAGAAATCACTGTCGAGGACATCACCAACGCCGCCGACGTTGGCAAAGGCACATTCTTCAATTATTTCCCCAGCAAAGACCACATCCTCCTCGCCTTCGCGGACATGCAGCTCGCCAAGTTGCAATCCATCATCGAACATCTACGCGCCAGCGGCGAGCCTGTCCCGCAATTCCTCCGCACCCTCGGTATTCGCATGACCGAAGAGCCCGGGCGCAATCCCTCTATCGTGCGCGCGCTGCTCCTCGCCAATCTCTCCAGCACAACTGTGCGCGAAGCCATGCGCGGCAATCAGGCGCGGGGACACGCTCTTCTGACAGAATTCGTCACCATCGGCCAGGAACGCGGCGAGCTGCGCAACGATCTTCCCGCCGGAGAAATCGCTCACGTCTTCCGCCAAACCGTTTTTGGGACGCTGCTGATCTGGTCCTTATATGGAGACGATTCTCTCGCCACGCGGGTGCGCACCGCGCTCGATGTTTTATGGCAGGGTTTGTCGCCACGGCCCGGTCTGGCTCCCCAGCCCCAGCAGGAGCCGCAACATGAGTCGTAAACAAATCACAACTTTAATTGTGCTGATCGTGCTCGTCGCCGGCGGCGTGCTCACCGCGCGCTGGATTCAGCACCGGAACGATGCCACGCTCCAGGGATCCGGCACCGTCGAAGCTCGCTACATTCGCGTCGGTTCGAAAGTGGGCGGCCGCGTGGACAAAGTGCTCGTTCGCGAAGGCGATTCCGTTCAGCCTGGGCAGGTCCTTGTCACCTTTGACGATCAGGAACTCCAGGCCGCCCTCGGCCAGTCACGTGCCGCCTGGGAGAAAGCTCACACTGGATCGCGGCCCGAAGATATCGCCCAGGCTCGCGCCGCCGCCGCCGAAGCCAAAGCCGAATATGAGCAGCGCAAAAATGGCTACCGCCGCGAAGACGTTGCCGCCGCGCAGGCCGATTTGGATCGCGCGAACGCCGAGGAAGTTCGCACGCACAATGATTTTGATCGCTACGAAGCCTTGTCCAAAAAAGATCTGGTCTCTCGCCAGCAGCGCGACGCCGCCGAAGCCGCCTGGAAAGTTGCCGTCGCCCAGCAGAAAAACGCCCAGGAAAGATTAAGTCAGCTCCAACGCGGCTATCGTCCCGAGGAAATCGCCGCCGCCGAAGCCCGTTTCCGTCAGATGCAGGCTACGCAGCAAAAATTTGAACGCGGCAGCCGGGCCGAAGACGTCGATCTCGCCAAAGCCGCCTACAATTACGACGAAGCTCGCGCTCGCGAAGCTCAGGTAGTATCCCCGGCTGCCGCCAGCGTGGAAGTTTTAGACGTTCGTCCCGGAGATCTCATTGCGCCCAACGTTCCGGTCGCCACGCTGCTCGAGCGCGACCAGATCTACATCCGCATTTACATCCCCGAAACCGAAATCGGCCGTGTGCACCTCGGGCAGCAAGCGGAAGTTCGCGTGGACTCCTTCCCCAAAACTGTTTTCAACGGTGTCGTCGAACAAATCAACCGGCAAGCCGAATTTCTTCCTCGCAACGTGCAGACGCGCAGCGAGCGTGTGCACGAAGTCATTGGCGTAAAAATTCGCGTGAATGACGCCACAGGTGGAGTTCGCAGCGGCATGGCCGCCGACGTAAAGTTGAAGCCCGCAAACTAATCATGCCCTCCGCTCATCAACCCCCGCCTGACGTTTCCATCTCCGCCGAGCGCCTCGTGCGCCGCTTCGGTGATTTCGTCGCCGTCAACGGCGTAAGCTTTCACGTCGAGAAAGGCGAAATTTTTGGCTTTCTCGGCCCCAACGGCAGCGGCAAAACCACCGTGATCAAGATGCTTACCGGTTTGCTGCCGCTCAGCGAAGGTTCAGCCTGGGTAGAAGGTCTCGACGTACGTACCGATGCGGAGGCTGTCCGCGAGCGTATCGGCTACATGTCTCAAAAGTTCAGCCTCTATGACGATCTTACCGTCGCCGAAAATTTGCAATTCTACGGTCGTATCTACAGCCTGCCTCCCGCGCGCATGAAGCAGCGCATCGAAGAAATCGTCCAACTCAACGGCCTCGCTCCCTACATGGACCGCCTCGCCGCCCGGCTCTCTGGCGGTTGGAAGCAACGCCTCGCCCTCGGTTGCGCCATGCTTCACGAGCCCAAGCTTCTCTTTCTCGACGAGCCCACCGCGGGCATCGACCCGGTCGCCCGCCGCGAATTGTGGGATCTCCTCTTCGAGTTATCCGGCCACGGCATCACTTTTTTCGTCACTACTCACTACATGGACGAAGCCGAGCGCTGCAGCCACGTGGCCTACATTTATTATGGAAAGATCATTGCCGACGGTACCCCCGCTGAGCTAAAGCAGATTCCCGAAGTTCAGCCAGCTGGCACCAGGCGGGTCGAAATCAGCACGCCGGAAGTCACTCGCGCTCTTCGCGTCGCCCGCAAAATTCCCGGTATCCGCAACGCCACCATTTTTGGCGAGTCCATCCACGCCCTCGTCGAAGATCGCTACGATCTGCCTGACCTTCGCGCGCAGCTGTTGACAAACGACATCACCGTGAACGATATTCGCCCGCTCACCCCCAGCCTGGAAGATGTCTTCGTCGAGCTCACCTATAAGCATCAGGCGCAACTGGAGAAATCCCGTGACTGATCTGTTTCGCGGCTTCGGCGCTATCTTCTATAAAGAAGTCCTGCACGTACGCCGCGATTCCGCCACGCTGTTTTTCTCCTTGTTCATCCCCTTGATTCAAATGTTTGTGCTCGGCTTTGGAATAGACACCAACGTTCGCCACGTGAACACCGTGATCTTCAATGGCGACGGCCGCCGCGAAAGCCGCGAGCTCATCGACCGCCTCTCAAATTCCGACACCTTTCACATCATTGACTACGTCACCACCGACGCCTCTCTCAACGACGCCATCATCGCCGGCCGCGCCCGCGTGGGCATAAAAATTCCCGTCGATTACTCCGACCGCCTCATTCACAACATGAGCGCTCAAGTCCTCGTGCTCATCGACGGCTCCGACTCTTCCGTCGCCGGCCAGGCCATCAATGTCACCACCGCCATCGGACTCGACGAATCTCTGCGCCGCGTGCTCACCAATCGGGGCGCCATGGCCGTCGACATGCGCCCAAAGCTCCTCTTCAATCCCGATTCACGTTCACCCAATTTCCTCTTGCCCGGCCTCACCGCCATCTTGCTGCTGAACGTCACGACTTTCCTCACCGCCTTTGCCATCGTCCGGGAAAAGGAGCGCGGCACTCTCGAGCAACTATTTGTCACGCCCGTGAAGCCTTTCGGCTTGCTGCTTGGCAAACTGCTTCCCTACTTCGCTATCGGTTTTACCGAGCTTTGCCTCATCCTCACCTGCATGCGCTTTATATTCCAGGTCCCCATTCACGGCAGCGTGTTGCTGCTGGCATTTCTCTCGCTGCCATACATCTTCGTTTCGCTATCGCTCGGGATTCTCATTTCCAGCAAGGCCGGGACGCAGGGCGAAGCCATGCAGCTTGCCTTCGTCACTATCCTGCCCAGTATTTTCTTTTCAGGTTACATTTTTCCGCGCGAAACCATGCCGCTTTTTTTCCGCATCCTCAGTTACTTCGTCCCCGCCAGCTATTTCATCAACATCACCCGCGGCATCATTCTGCGCGGCGCCGGCATTCAGCATCTCTGGATCGACGGACTCGCCCTTTTCGCCATGGGCGCGATTCTGCTGATCGTGGCCGCGCGCCGCTTCCAAAACAAAATCATCATGGCTTAAGCAACGCCCCACTGAGAAACGGCCAGCCCCGCGGCCGACCAATACCAAATACATAAAGAAGCGCATGCCAAGTCGATCCACATAAGCAAGGCTTGCTTTCTAGCTGGCCTTGCCCAGCGAAGAAGTTTGAACCCACCCAGACTTGGGAATCTCCGCTCTCGCGTTTTCAACATTCAACTTCAGCGACATCTGCGCGCAGGGCGTAGATCTGTTCCGCTCTTCCCAAGGA
>JALYLI010000104.1 GCA_030774335.1 Acidobacteriota bacterium
TTCCGTGATTCCCGATTCCGCGAACGCCTGCCACAGATCGGCGGTCAGCGGCTTGTTGGCTTCCAGCAAAACTTCGCCGGTCTGGCGATTGACGATGTCGGCGACGCTGTACGCGCCTTCGAGATCCGCCAGCGCCGCGCGAATCTGCGAAACCTTGGCCTTGATCAATTCCTTGAAGAGGTTGTCGGTGATGCGTTTGTGCGCGCCCACAATCACTTCTTCGGATTTCGGATTGCGAATTTCGTGCGTCAGCTTGCGATCTACGATTCCCGGAGAAACGTTCCAGTACATTTCCTTGTCGCGCAGCGAGATACGCTCCACCTGGTAAAAGGTGCGGAGAATATCTTCGTTGGACTTCATCCCCAGCGCGCGCAGGAAAATCGAACCCAGGAATTTGCGCTTGCGGTCAATGCGCACATACAGAATGTTCTTGGTGTCGTATTCGAATTCGACCCACGAGCCGCGGTAGGGAATAATTTTTCCCAGGAAGTAAGTGCGGTTGTTGGCGCTCTCAAAAAACACGCCTGGCGAACGGTGCAACTGGCTGACGATAACGCGCTCGGTACCATTGATAATGAACGTGCCGTTCTCCGTCATCAGTGGAATGTCGCCGTAGAAAACTTCCTGTTCCTTGATGTCGCGTATGGTCTTCGCGCCGGTGTCCGGGTCCTTGTCGTAAATGGTCAGGCGAATGGTGACTTTCAGCGGCGCGGAATAGGTCATCCCGCGTTCCTGGCACTCGTTCACGTCATACTTCAACTGCATGGCCACTGGATCGCCGCACTTGTTGCAGAACGTTGGCGTGTTTTTGTTAAACGTTCCGCACTTGTGGCAGATCACGTCGCCGGTCTGGTAAGGATTCGTCACCACCGAAGCCCCGCAATGGCGGCAAGTGGCGCGCAGATGGTGCAGCCCTTTCAGGTTTCCGCACTTGCACTCCCAGTTTCCAATCGCGTAGTCCACGAATTCCAGCTGCGACATTTCGCGGAAATCCTTGATTGGAAATACGGAAGTGAAAACGGACTGCAGTCCGCCGTCATCGCGCTCGCTCGGCAGCAGGTCCATCTGCAAAAAGCGCTGATAGGACTTCATCTGCACTTCGATCAAATTGGGGATCTGGATCGATCCTTCAATCTTCGCGAAGTCCAGACGCTGGCGTTCCCGGATATGTTGATTTCTGTTCGGCATGCGTAATTACCTCATCCCTTTTTGGGCAGCCTGGAAATAAATGAACTCGCGACAGGACAATCTCCGCGCTTTCGAATCAATGCTCGAGGTGCAGGATCCGGATTCTCCCGCAGCAGGATGCAGCGCCGCCTGCCCAAAGCGAGCGCGCACACAACCTCCGACGGCCTCAAAAGGACCGTAGACACTGCTGGAGTTACCGGCCTCGACTTGCGTAGTTGAATTCCTTTTCACCCTGAGCGCCCCGATCTATTGGGGCCAAGGGTGCGTGCGCTCTCGCTCGAAGAGACGCACCGAATGCCAATATCGTTAAACAAGCCTGCCTGAGCGTCGAGCGGCCTCAGACAAGCGCTGACTCATAAACTTGTTCGCAATGCAACGCAGAGCGGTCCCGCAATTATTTAATTTCGACTTTGGCGCCCGCATCTTCAAATTTCTTCTTGATGGTGGCTGCCTCATCTTTGTTCACGCCTTCTTTGATCGGCTTGGGAGCGCCGTCAACCAGGTCCTTGGCTTCTTTCAAGCCCAGGCTCGTCACTTCACGAACCGCCTTGATGACGTTGATCTTGTTACCGCCCACATCCGTCAGCACCACGGTGAATTCGGTCTTTTCTTCCGCGGGAGCCGCACCAGCCGCCGCTCCGCCAGCCGCAGCCACAGGAGCCGCAGCGGCAGCAGAAACGCCGAAGGCTTCTTCCATTTTCTTTACCAGGTCCGACGCTTCGAGAAGCGTGAGGCCCTTGATTTCTTCCAGGATTGAGTCAACTTTCGCCATGATTCTTTCTTCTCCTCTCAAATCTAAAATAAAATTTTTTATTGCGCAGCTTCCGGAGTTGCCTCCGTGCTCGCCGCGGGCACTGCTTCCGGCGCCGGTTCAGAACTTTTCTCGCCAGATCCCGCGTCACCAGCAACTGCACCGGCGGACGCAAACTTGTTGGCCTTGATCGCTTCGCTGACGGTGATCGCCAGGTTGCGCGGCAGCGCGTTCAGGGCCATGGCGATACGCTGCGCCGGCGCGTTCAGCAGGAACATCACCTTGCTGAGCAATTCTTCCTTCGACGGCAGATTCGCCAGCTGCTGAATTTCCGCGATGGAAATTACCCGGCCCTCGACCAGGCCCGCGCGAAATTGAAACGCGGGAACATCCTTGGCCACTTTCGTCAGCGCTTTCGCCAGCGCCACCGGATCGTTTTCGCTGAAGGCGATGGAATTCGTGCCGCTCAAATCCTTCAGTAAATTCTCAATGGGGGTGCCCACCGCGGCGCGTTCCGCCAGCGTATTTTTCACCACCTTATATTTGCCGCCAGCAGCCTGCACCGCGCGGCGCAGCTTGGTATCGTTTTCCACGGTGATGCCCTGAAATGTGGTGAGAATCACGGTGGAGACCTTGGCCAGCTCGGTCTTCAATTTGTCGAGATCTTCTTGTTTTTCACTGCGTTTTTTCATGAACTCTTCTCCGGTTTACCCTGAGGACTCGATCAAATCGAGGCCGAAGGGGACGCTTAAACGCAATTAAGCAGCTGCCGCCAATGCTTCCGATTCGGCCAGGTCAATGGAAATTCCCGGACCCATGGTCGAAGTCAGCGTAATTTTTTTGACGTATTTACCTTTAGATGCCGAAGGCTTGGCTTTCACTACGGCAGCAATGACCGAGTGTGCGTTCTCAGCCAGCTTCGCGGCATCGAACTTGATCTTGCCGATGGCGCAATGCACGATGCCCGCTTTGTCTACACGGAATTCCACCTTACCGGCTTTCACATCTTTAATGGCTTTCGCTACGTCAAAAGTCACCGTGCCGGTCTTCGGATTGGGCATTAACCCGCGAGGGCCCAGCACCTTACCGAGCTTCCCCGCCGAACGCATCATGTCCGGAGTGGCGATTACCGCATCATAATCCGTCCAGCCTTCCATGATTTTTTGCACCATGTCGTCGCCGCCCACAAAATCGGCGCCCGCATCCTGCGCTTCGCGAACCTTGTCGCCGCCGGCAATCACCAGTACCCGCACCGACTTCCCCAACCCGTTAGGCAGCACCACCGTGCCGCGTACCACCTGGTCGGAATGCTTGGGGTCCACGCCCAGATTGATGGCCAGCTCCACGGTTTCATCAAACTTGGTGTGATGCGCGCTCTTTAAAAGCTCGGCAGCCTCACTGAGCTTGTATTCGCGCGCTTCCACTTTCTTGCGCGCGTTTTCGACATGCTTGCCTGCTTTTTTTGCCATTGCTGACATTCCCCTTCAAAACTTTGCGTGCTACCCGCGTGACCTCAACTGCTTATGCTTCGACCACGTCCAGGCCCATATTCCGCGCGGTGCCCATTACCGTGCGTACCGCTGAATCGATATTGGTGGTGTTGAGATCCACCAATTTAATTTTCGCGATCTCTTCCACCTGTTTTTTGGTCACTTTGCCGACTTTGGTGCGATTCGGTTCCGCCGAACCCTTGACAATCCCCGCGGCACGCAACAGCAAAATCGAAGCCGGAGGAGTCTTCAAAATAAAAGTAAACGTGCGGTCGGTGTACACCGTAACCAGCACCGGAAAAATCATCCCATCGGGTTCCTTGGCGGTCTTGGCATTGAACTGTTTGCAGAAATCCATAATATTCAAGCCATGAGGACCTAGCGCTGTTCCTACCGGGGGCGCAGGCGTTGCCTTACCGGCCGGCAACTGCAACTTAATCGTCGTCTGAATCTTCTTGGCCATTTTCGCTCTTTCAACCCGTATCTTTCAGTCTCTTTAAAACTCGTCTTTTACCGCCGCTTAATTCAGTTTCTCGACGCTCGCGAAGTCCAACTCCACCGGCGTCGACCGCCCAAAAATCGTTACCGAAACTTTCAGCCGGCTATGGTCGTTGTCGATTTCTTCCACCGAGCCGTTGAAATTCGCGAATGGTCCGTCCACAATGCGCACCTGCTCATTGCGCTCAAACACCACTTTCGGCTTCGGCCGGTCCTGCGGCGTATGCACGCGATTGATAATTCCGTCCACCTCCGCCTCGGTTAACGGAGAAGGCGACGTCGCCGAGCCTACAAAACCTGTTACTCGCGGCGTAGAACGCACAATGTGCCAGGTATTTTCGTCCAGATCCATTTCCACCAGCACATATCCCGGATAAGACATGCGCGACGACACTACTTTCTTCCCGCTGCGCATCTCCACCACATCTTCCATGGGGATCAGCACGCGCCCGATCTTGTCCTGCAGCGTGAACGCTTCCACGCGGCTCTCCAGGCTCTCTTTCACTTTCTTCTCAAAGCCCGAGTAGGTATGGATGATGTACCACTGCATGCCCATGTAGTCGAAATCCCCTTACACGCCAAACGCTTTGAAAACGTAGGCCACGCCGCGCTGCACCGCCAGATCTACAATCCACAAAAACACGCCAAAGAAAAAAACTGTTGCGATCACCACGCCCGTCGTGGAAATCACATCTTCACGGCTGGGCCAGGTAACCTGGCGCATCTCGATGCGCACGTCGTGCAAAAATTCTTTCGTGTCATCGATCGTGCCGGTGACTTTATGTCCCAGCTCGGCGCCCTTGCTGCTGTGCGATTCTTCGTTTTTCACTTTCACCGCGTGAGTTGCCATTCGACCTCTTGCGCTTCACAGACAGGGCCAAGCCCTGTCAGAGTAAAACTGTGGCAGGGGAGGAGGGACTCGAACCCCCATACCCGGTTTTGGAGACCGGAGTCCTAGCCGTTGGACGACTCCCCTAAAACCAAAACCAGCCCCGATACAGCTGTTTATTTAACTTCCTTATGTGCCGTTTGCTTACGGCAGGTGTTGCAGAACTTCTTAGTTTCCATCCGTTCGGTATGTTTTTTCTTGTTCTTGGTCGTGGTGTAATTGCGATTTTTGCAATCCCCGCACTGCAAAGTAATAATGTCGCGCATAAATTATCTCTTCCCCGCCGCTGCGCAGCGATAAACCACAACAATTATTCGATGATCTCCGTGACCGCGCCTGCGCCCACGGTGTGGCCGCCTTCGCGAATCGCGAAGCGCAAACCCTTTTCGAGAGCTACTGGGGTGATGAGTGTCACTTCGCAACTGACGTTATCGCCCGGCATCACCATTTCCACCCCGGTCGGCAACTTCACGTCGCCGGTTACGTCCGTGGTGCGAAAGTAAAACTGCGGACGATATCCTGTAAAAAACGGTGTATGCCGCCCGCCTTCTTCCTTGGTCAATACGTACGCTTCCGCTTTAAACTTCGTATGCGGCGTGATCGAGCCCGGCTTGCAAACTACCTGCCCGCGCTCCACATCTTCTTTTTCCGTCCCGCGCAACAGCAACCCTACGTTGTCGCCCGCCAAACCTTCGTCCAGCAGCTTGCGGAACATTTCCACGCCGGTAACAATCTTCTTCTGCGTTGGACGGAAACCCACAATCTCGATTTCTTCGCCCA
>JALYLI010000105.1 GCA_030774335.1 Acidobacteriota bacterium
TGGAACGCACATTTGCAATCATCAAGCCCGACGCGGTAAAAGCCGGGCAACAAGGCGAAATTCTTTCGCGCATTCACAAGGCCGGCTTCAAAATCGTAGCCATCAAATCCATGCGCCTGACCCAAGACGAAGCCGGTGGATTTTACGCCGTGCACAAAGAACGTCCATTCTTTGGTGAGCTCACCGATTTCATGAGCTCCGGTAAAATCGTCGCGCTGGTCCTGGAAGCCAACGGCGCCATCGCGAAATGGCGCGACACCATGGGCGCGACCGATCCAAAGAAAGCCGCACCTGGCACCATTCGCCATGATCTGGGCACCAGCATCGGCAACAATTGCAGCCATGGCTCGGATGCTCCGGACACCGCCGCCTTTGAGATTGGCTACTTTTTTGCCGCTCACGAACTCATGTAGCGTCGGCGGCCACGCCAGCAAAACCTCAAGTAAAAATCGCGACGGTATACCTGTTCGTCCCCCGCGCCGGGCCATCGGCGCTCAGCTATAATTTGTCCGTGGAAATGCGCGACCTTGGCCGGGTTCTGCTAATTTTTGGTGGCGTCGCTGTTGTCGTGGGCGCATTTCTCTTTTTTTCAGGCCGCCTGCCATTACGGCTCGGCCGCTTGCCCGGCGACGTGGTTCATCGCGGCGAGCACACCACTTTTTATTTTCCAATCGTCAGTTCCCTGCTCTTAAGCATCGGCCTGTCTTTAATTTTCTGGCTGTTCTCGCATTTCCGCCGCTGACGTTCACCAGCTGCTGTCCTGCAGATCAGAACCGCGTGCTCCAGACGCCGGTATCGCGTCTGGGGATTTTGCTAAGGAAACAAGAAAGATCTCTCGGACCCAGGGACCGTCCCTGAGTCCTCAAATTCTTGACGCAAAACCAACTCCCGCGCGTCTAATCCTTTGAGGCACAATCGCCAGTTCTCTTGTTCCGCGTCATCCAATCTGTCTACACTTTCCCCATGCGGCTCGCAGCAGCCTTCCTGTTGTTTCACATTTTTTCGGCGGCCTCACCAGATTCCGCGCCGCCAGACCGCACCGCCCACCAACTCTATGACGCTCTCAACGCCCTGCGCCCCGACCCTGGTACCGCCTATCAAATTCTCCCCGACCATCGCATCGAACTCCGCCGCGGAGACGCCAAGCTCTCCTTCGACCAGGGGCGGCTCTTCTTCTTTTCGCCGTTCGAAGGCCAGATCACCGGCGTCGTTTTCGCCGGGCGCGGCCACATCCTTGTTCTTCCGCGCGACACCAGCGAAAAGCAGCAGCTCGCTCGCTTCCTCGGCGCCCCCATCGTCGATCAGGATTTCGCCAGCGCCTACATTCGTTTCACCGACGCTACCGCCGCCGATCTGTTCCAGCAGCTCCAAGCCGCGGGACTCAAACCGCAAAGCGACGCGACCGCCGCCACACGCTGGGAACCCGCCGTCGTCCATCTCAATGCCGCGCAGTCCCTGCGTATTGTTTCTGGGACGCTAGCGGCCTCCCCGCAACCCTACTTCTATGCCAACCTCGACGGCATCGCCACCGGTCCGTTCGACTTCTTGCTCGATCCCCTGCGCCCCGAACCGTTTCTTCTCGGCCAGGGCCATAAAGTCAACGAAACTAATTTTTACGATGTGTGGGCCTCTTACAAATTGCCGGACAGCGTTTCTTATCCTGCGGATTTCCACGCGCTCAGCTACACCATCAGCACTTCCATCCTCGCCGATAATTCTCTCGAAGCTAGCGCCACTATAAATCTGCGTGCTGCCGGCGTAGGTGATCGCTTGCTGGTCTTCACACTCTCGCGCGCCTTGAATGTTGACGCTGTGACCGACTCCGGCGGCCAACCTCTCGAATTTTTTCAGAATCAGGGCCTCACCACCCAGGAGCGCACCACTCGCGGCAACGACTACCTTCTTGTCGCACTCTCCAAAGCCGTTCCACGCGACCGCGAGTTCTCTCTTCGCTTTCATTACCGCGGCAACATCATTAACGATGCCGGCAACGACGTGCTCTTTGTCGGCGCTCGCGAAAGCTGGTACCCGCACCTCGGGGACGCCGCTGAATTCGCCAACTATGACCTCACCATGCGTTGGCCAAGAAAATTGCGCCTCATCGCCACCGGCGCCAAGCTCGACGAGCGCGAAGACGGCGACTTCCGCGTCGGCCATTGGAAAACCGACAAGCCGGCAGGCCTCGCCGGATTCAATCTCGGCGAATACGCCTCCACTACCGTAACTTCCGCCAACTATTCCATCGACGTCTACGCCAACCGGCAGCTTGAGCAGGAACTCGCCAGGCGTCTCGCTACCGCCACTGGTGACGATTTGGAGCGCCCCCCCGGCTCGCATCGCGGAACGTTCGAAATAAATCGCCAGATTTCGCCCATCCCCCCCAACCCCGCAGCCGCGCTCAAGCAGCTCGGCAAAGACATCGACGCCAGCATCCGTTTCTATGAGTCCTTCAACGGCCCGTTCCCCTTCCGCTCTCTCAGCGTTTCACAAATTCCAGGAACTTTCGGCCAGGGCTGGCCCGGTCTTCTCTACGTCTCCACTTATTCTTTTCTCCCTACTGAAGCCCAGCGCCGTGCCGGCCTTTCCACCAATGCACAGGAACATTTCAGCGAGATCGTTCCTTTTCACGAAGTCGCTCATCAGTGGTGGGGCAATGTGGTGGGATGGAACGGTTATCGCGACCAGTGGATTGACGAAGCCATGGCCAACTATATGGCCTTGCTCTTCGCCGACACCCGCAAAAATCCTGATCACACTTTGCGTGCGTGGCTACAGCGCTATCGCCAGAAACTCATCGAAAAATCCCCAGGTGCCGATGAGCCCGCCAGTGACATCGGCGCCCTCGCGCTCGGCATGCGTCTCAATTCCTCAAAATCTCCCAACGCCTATGAAGACGTGATCTATACCAAGGGCGCCTGGGTAATTCACATGTTGCGTGAAATGTTGCGGCAATCCGGGCCCAATCCCTACGCCCGCTTCAACGCGCTTCTTCACACCTTAATAAAGAAGTACGAGTATCGTGCGCTAAGCACCCAGGATTTGCGCCGCGAAGTGGAAGCGGTCATGACCCCGTCCATGGACCTCGAAGGCGGCCACTCCATGGAATGGTTTTTTGAGGAATGGATAAAAGGAACCGGCGTCCCGCACTATCGCGTGGAATTCACAGCCCACAAAACCGACACCGCCTACGCCATCAAGGGAAAAATATTCCAGACCAACGTCCCGCAATCCTTCATCGCCAGAGTTCCCATCTACGCCATTGGCCCCGGGAATCGTTCCACTCCCCTCGGCTCGGTAGTAGCCGCCGGCCCCGAAACCTCATTCCACTTCACTTCACCCACCGCGCCCCGCAAGCTCGTCATTGATCCCCAAATGACTCTTCTCTGCACCACCGAATAACCGTAACACCTGCGCATCACCGTGAAGTGTGCCCTGCGCGAAAAATCGCGGGGCCAAGCGACGTGCCAGAACAACGGCAAACAAAAAACGCCAATCATTGCTTCGGCGTCACCATCACCTGCTTCTCCAGCAACGGGCTGTCCAGGCTCAACTGTGCCTTCCCCTCATCCGACAACGTATACGCAAATCCCGCCGCATCCACTGGTTCGCCCCGCAGCAACCCCGCCTGCACCAACTCCCCGACCTTCCGCGGCCGCCGCCCAAAGCGCTTCTCATATTCATCGCCCAGCGCATCAATCTGTTTGCAATCTTCTTCCGCGCGTAACAATTGCAAATGCGTCTGCGCGTTCTCTTTGATCTCCGGATCTTTGGTGTTGTTGTAAACGTCCTGCCACAAAAACTTGGAAGTCTCCGCCGAATTTCCCTCCGTGGCAATCTTCGCGGCCAGCACTTTCATCCAGATCAGCGCCGCGGGATTTTTGCTGCCCTCATAAAACGCCGCTGACGCTTTTGGATAATCCTTCATGTCGAAGTAGTAGACGAATCCCAGATCGTAATACAAACGCCACTGGTCGGGGTTCGCGCGAATCCCGCGCTCGATCAATTCCACCGCCAGGTCCGGCCGCCCGGCCCCGCGCGGCGGCGCATCGCTCAAATACATCGATCCAAAGTGATACACGGGCATCAACTGCGGATCCAGCGTGCTGCTCAGATCCAGCAGCGGCCACAACAATCGCAGGTCCACCTGCTTCCCCGCGTGTTTATTTCCAAAATATTGCACCGCGCGCGTCCAGTAAATGTCCGCCAGCAGCGGCGAATATTCCAGGCTCAGAGCCTTCACCAGTTTTCCGGAGCGTATCAGGACCTGGTCGTCCTCAATCTCCAACACCGCTTGCTGCGCATCAATGCGCTTCTGCAAATTCCACACGCCGGCAAACTCCAGCGTCACCAGCAGCAGCAAAACCATCTGGCCTTTCGCGCTCATTTCAGATTGCGCTGCGAAAATATCGCCGCGGCAACTCCCAGTACCATCGCGCAATACAGAGCGGCATACAGCGTGTTCTGCCCGACCAAGGCGCCGGAAATCGCGCGCCCGTGCGCCGCCGCGCCCATCACATCGAAATTTTCAAAATTAGGCAGCAGGTAAGAAACACCGCGCAACAGCACCGTCAGCGCCGGGCTCATCAATCCTGTCTGCAATCCGCGCATCGCGGGAACAAACATTCCCGCCGCATATAGTCCTGCAGTAAACAAAATTGCCAGCAACGGCGTCGTGAAACACGAAAACAGCATCGCCAGCGCCACCACCAGCGCCAGCTTCAGCAAAATGAAGTACACCGCCACCAGCACTACCGCATCCGCGCGCTGCAGCGAATGCTTCACGTAATACAACGCCAGAAATAAACCCGCCGCCATCGCCGCGGTGTTTACCGTCAAGGTCAGCACCAGCCCGCCAAATTTTCCCAATAAAAATTCCCACCGGCGTAACGGCTTGGCCAGCAGCGCGTACAAAGTCCGCTTGTCGATCTCCTTCGAAACCAGTCCCACGCCGATAAACACCGCGATCAGCAATCCAATAATGGAAATCGCGCTCAGGCCCAGGCTGACAATCACGACTTCCTCGATCCCGATGGAGATTTGCCCCACCAGAATCGCCGCCGCCATCATTACCAGCGCGAAAAACACCAGATTGTACAAGACGCGGTCGCGTACCGCTTCGCGAAATGTGTTCAACGCCACGGTTCCGATGCGTGTCACTTGGCGCTCACCTCTATCGCTGCTGCCTGTGCGCGGTCCACAGCTACCAGGTGCATGAAATATTCTTCCAGGGAAGGCTTCACTTGCGTAACCGACAAAATCTTTGCCCCCGCTGCGCGCTGTTGCTCGATCGCCGCGTACACTTCGCCTTCCTCGACATGTAATCGGTAGCGGTTTCCCGTTCGTGTAGCCGTCGCCAAAAAGGCGTTGCTGACTCCCGCCGCGTCGCCGAGCTCAAACAAAATCTCCATTCCGTGCGCTTTCAAGCCCATGAATTCGCTGGGCGCACCGATGCCTTGCAATTTGCCGCCAACAATCACGCCCACGCGGTCGCACAACATTTCCGCGTCCGACAAAATATGCGTCGAAAATAAAACCGTCTTGCCCTGCTTCTTCAGCTCCAGAATAATGTCTCGTACTTCCCGCCGCCCCACGGGGTCCAGCCCTGACATTGGCTCATCCAGCACCACCACCGCGG
>JALYLI010000106.1 GCA_030774335.1 Acidobacteriota bacterium
GATTCTGACCGGAACCGCGCTAATGCGGCTTCCTCTGACGCACAACTGCAGCAGGCGCTCCGCGATCGCGAGGATATTCGCGCGCGATTGCTGCAGCAATTCAATTTGATTTTGGAAACGCGTGATACCGCACGCGGTCTGGTGGTGAACATGTCGGACGTGCTATTTGATTCCGGCAAGTTCACGCTGCGGCCGCTGGCTCGCGAGAAGCTGGCTAAAATCTCCGGCATCGTGCTGGCATATCCGTCGCTGCGGCTGGCGGTGGAAGGCAATACCGATAGCGTAGGGACGGAAGAATTCAACCAGCAACTTTCCGAGCGGCGCCGACGGCGTGCGCAGCTACCTGACCCAACAAGGCGTGCCGGAAACTTCCACAAGCGCGGCGGGATTTGGCAAGTCCAAGCCCATCGCTTCAAACGAGACAGCGGAAGGGCGGCAGCAGAACCGCCGCGTCGAGTTGGTGGTCTCGGGCGAAGTCATCGGCACCAAGATCGTTTCGTTAAGTGTTCAACCGGTTGCTGACGCGACAGATCCCAAATAGCGATCTTGGCAGCGTTCATTGCGAGGATGATGGGCTGTCCACCCGAATGGATTCTCAGCGCCGACAAGTAAGTAAGTGTTATTCCGCGAGAGCTTTGTGAGCCAGGTGGATCGAAATGGAGCCTTCGCCAACCGCCGAGGCCACGCGCTTCACATTTCCGGAGCGCACATCTCCCACGGCCAGCACACCAGGCAGGTTAGTCTCGAGAAGATAGGGATGGCGCACCAGTGGCCACGCCGAAGCACGCAAATCTTCTTCGGTCAAATCTGATCCAGTGCGGACGAAACCTTTGTCATCGAGCGCCACACAACCGCCCAGCCACTGTGTATTCGGAGCGGCGCCGGTCATCATGAAAATATGCCGTATGTCATGCTTCTCGGTTGCTCCGGTATTTTTATCGCGCCACACCACGCGCTCCAGATGAGTCGCGCCCTCAAGCGACGAAATTTCCGTGCAGATGTGCAGCGTAATCTTGGGGCTGTCTTCAATGCGGCGAATCAGATAACGCGACATGCTTTCGGCCAGGCCGCGGGAGCGCACCAGCATGTGCACGTGTTTCGCAGTGTCGGAGAGAAACACCGCCGCTTGCCCGGCGGAATTGCCGCCACCGACCACAATGACTTCTTCCTTATCGCATAACTGGGCTTCGATAAAGGTCGCACCGAAGTAGATGCCCATGCCTTCGAAGCCACTCAGATTCTCAAGCGGCAACTTGCGGTATTGCGCGCCGGTAGCGATGACCACGGTGCGTCCGGCAACAAAGTGTCCTTCATCGATTTCGATTTTGTAGGGACGAGTGCCGCTCAATTTCTTGGCGCTACGCGCGATGATCATCTTAGCGCCGAATTTCTGGGCCTGGGCATAAGCGCGTCCGGCCAGGTTTTGTCCGGATATTCCAGTCGGGAAGCCCAGATAATTTTCTATCTTGGAGCTGGAGCCGGCTTGTCCTCCGGGCGCGGTAGTTTCGATCATGAGCACATCGAGTCCTTCAGAGGCAGCGTACACGGCGGCGGCCAATCCCGCCGGGCCTGCACCGACAACGATCACGTCGCGAATCAGAGTTTCGTCGATCTTCGGGTTCAGCCCCAGGCAGTCCGCCACTTGCTGATTGCTGGGGTTTTTAAGCACGATTTTGCCGCGGCAAATCAAAACAGGAATTTCACCAATCCGCACATGGAATTTATCGAGAAGCTCCTGCACGCCGTCATCTTTGTCGAGATCGAGATAGGTGTAGGGATGCCCATTGCGGGTAAGAAATTCCTTAATTCGCAACGTGCCGGAACAATGCGGAGAACCAATGAGCACGACGTCGCCGGCATGCTGGGCGACCAGCTCCAGGCGGCGCATGATGAATGCAGTCATCAGGACTTGGCTGAGATTCACGTCGGTCTGCACCAATTGCTGCATTCCTTCGCGATCCAGCTCAATTACTTCGCCGGCTTCGCCCATCCGCGCGCTGACGAGCGAACGCCGCCCGGAAAGCATATTCATCTCGCCGGTGAACTCCCCGGAGCAATGCTGCACGATGGTAAGCTCGCCCTGATCAGTCGGCTGCACAATGTCGAGACGGCCGGTGATGACCACAAAAAAAGGTACGTTGGCGTCACCCTGATCAATCAGCACCGCGTCTTTTTGTACTTTGCGCTTGCGGCCCACGGCAGCAACGCGTTCGATTTGCGCATCCGTAAGCTTTGGAAAGAGCTGCTCGCGGCGTTCCGGGGATAACGGTGCTATTTCCTTCATGTGGGTTCACTCTCGTGAGGCAGGGTTTGATGCGCGAGTCCGCGCAAACGGCATATAAAAGTTACCCCGCCGCATAACGCCACGCACGATATACTTTTGTCTTCCAGCAGCATGAGGACCTACTGTGCGAATCTCAGTTTCACATAACCGCTCCAAAGAAGACGTTGTCCAGTCTGTCGACCGTT
>JALYLI010000107.1 GCA_030774335.1 Acidobacteriota bacterium
TTAATCCTCGCCCTGGAGACGCCAAATTCCTCCCACGCAACGACGGCGTATGTGGCACCCAAAGGCTGGTGCTCGACTTTCCGCACTACACTCGGCCGGCGGAATATCGCGGCTGGAAAGTGCCGGAAGTGCTTATCGGCGGGAATCATGCGGATGTGGCCGCGTGGCGTCGCGATGCTGCGCTGGAGAAGGCACAGCGAAATCGTCCTGACATCAGATTGGGAACTAGAAGCAGGATGTTCCGAACTGGCGATTACTTCGTTTGGATATAAACTCCATTTAGAAAATTATGCAACGCTACCCGATACTTGTCGGGCGCAATTACGGATGCCTCCTCGTGGCAATAGCCGTCGATCTCCAAAAATGTTTTGGGCGGTTTGCTCGCCGCGTAAACTTCCTGCCCTAGCGCAAACGGCAAGACCGGATCCTGACGGCAGTGCACAACAAATATCGGAGCATTGATTTTTTTCAACTGCGTGTGCGTATCGAATTGTGAATACACGAGTAACTGCAAGCCCGGAAGAAATCGAAATACATGCGTTACGATTTTTGCAGCGGACAGGAATGGTGCTTCTAAGACTACGGCGCCGACTTCATGCCTTGCGGCTAGTTGAGCAGCGACAGCCGTACCTAGCGATTGTCCATAGGAAACAATGCTTTTTGGATCGAGATTTTGCGTGTTGGTCAGGTACTCATAGGCCGCTTCGGCGTCAGCATAAAAGCCTGCCTCGCTCGGCTTCCCTCCGCTACGGCCATAACCGCGGTACTCCAACGCGAACACATTTGCTGGAACGGCCCCCAGAAATTCATAAATCGTTGCCCGATCTGCGATATTTCCGGCGTTGCCATGGAATGCCAGGAAGGTGAATCTGGCTTTTTCGTTTGGAATCCACCAGGCGTGGAGCTTAGTGCCATCGGCGGAAGTGAGCCAGACTTCCCGGAGCGGAAGATTTCGAGGTTTCCAATCTCCAGACATGCGGCCGGGATAATCTGGAAAGAAAATCAAGCGGGATTCGAATACTCGAACCAGCAGCAACACAAGGAGGTACCCGAGCAATATCGACTTTAGAATGCGTAACGCTCGCTCGCCAATATTGACCTTGGACACGGTTCATTAAGTTTCTCACAGTCAGAAATGGGTGGCGGGATTGAGGCGGGATTGGCTATAATTGTGGATTGGCCTAGGTGTGCTGGCCCCGCCTGAGCGGGTCTGCAGGGAACACGACAATGAATCCGATTATTCGAAAATTGCATGAAGCGCAGCTGCGCAAAGATTTGCCAGAGTTTCGTCCTGGCGACAGCGTGCGTGTGAACGTACGCCTGAAGGAAGGCGAGGGCGAGAAGGAAAAAGAGCGCCTGCAGGCATTTGAAGGCGTGGTGATTTCGAAGAAAGGCCGCGCCTCGGGCGCGACGTTCACGGTGCGGCGCGTCAGCTTTGGCGTGGGCATCGAACGTATTTTTCCGCTGCATTCGCCGTCGATCAGCTCCATCGACGTGGTGGGACGCGGCAAAGTGCGGCGCGCACGGCTGTATTATCTGCGTGAACTGAAGGGCAAGGCGGCGCGCATTAAGCGTGCGGCGCGTGAAGAAGCTCCGGCGAGCGAGCCGAAAGCCCAGGCTGTAGAAGCCAAGGCGTAGCCTCTGCCGTCCGGACAGTCTGATCCGGCCAATACTCAATCGGATTTGTGCGAAATTTCTGGCAGGCGCCAGTGTATCGTTACGGGTGTTTTCACATTTATCGGTGAAGGAAGCTGAATGATTTCGCGCGCTAGTCTTGTTCTTTCGATGTTGCTCTCGCTTCTGCCCGCTACGCCGATTGCGGCCAATACGGCGCAGGATGACAAGCCTACGCAATACGCTGTTCCGTTGAAGCACCCGGACGAGCGCTACAAGGCGGATATTCTGCTGGTGGTGGCGCATCCGGATGACGAGGGCGCGGCCACGGCCTATCTGGCTCGCGCGATTGATGAAGGCAAGCGCGTGGCCATCGTTTACGGCACGCGCGGTGGCAGCGGAGCGAACGAAGTTGGCGGCGAACAGGCGGGAGCGCTGGCGGCGATTCGGGAAATTGAGGCTCGGCGAGCGGTGGCGATGCTGGGCATTACCAATGTGTGGTTTCTGGACGGCAAAGACACGGCTTCGCAGAATGTCTTGCAGTCACTTTCGAACTGGAATCATGGCGAAGCGCTGCAGCAACTGGTGCGGCTGATGCGATTGACGCGTCCTGAAGTGGTGCTGACATTTTTACCGGGGACTTTTGTGGGCGAGGATCACGGCGATCATCAGGCGGCGGGCGTGTTGGCGACGGAAGCTTTCGACCTGAGCGGCGATCCGGTGGCATTTCCCGAGCAGCTTGCCGGACCTACCAAGCGCCTCGAATCTCTGCTGGATAATTTGCGGCCGTGGCAGCCCAAGAAGACTTATTACTTTCCCGATGCGGATAAGGAAGATATTTTTCGCGGGATGGGGCCGGAATATTCGGTGAAAGACATTTCGAAGTCGTTCAAACATGCGTACTGGCGGCTGGCGCTGGATGGCTATCTGGCGCATGAGACGCAGGCGAAATCGTTCGCGGAGACGGTCAAGGCGATGAGCGACGCGCAAATTGAGAAGATGGTGACTACCGAATGGGGCGACTCGCAGAAATTTGTGCGCGGTAAATCGCTGGTGGGCGGCGCGGTGACGGGCGATATTTTCGAAAATGTTACTGGTGACCCGGTTGCTTACAAGCGCGAAGAGCTCACGGCGCAGCCCAAGCGGCCGGATTTATCGGTGGAGCTTGCGGGGCCGTGGAGTTTTTACGCGGATTTTCGGCGGGCGCATGGCTTGAATCATTTGCCGCATCCGGAGCCGCCGGAAATTGCGCTGCAGGCGGGAACGACACTGGTGATTCCGCTGTGGGTTCGGAATCAGACTTCGTCAGCGCAGGAAATTATGTTGGCGGCAGACTTGCCAGCGGGTTGGACTTTGCAGAGTGGCGCTGGGAAATTTTCTATTGGCGCGAGGCAAACTGCAGCGGCGCGAATCGAGGTCGCGCTACCGGTCAACGCTGATGCCGCTAAAAAGAATGAACTACAGGAAATTAATGTGCGAGCTGAATCAAGCGGGAAATCCATCGGGGCGGTAAAACTGCGTGTGGAATTGCGAAAGCGGGCGCTGCCGCAATAAAACCATAGATTCAGCAACCAAAGCCAAGAACCAACATCAAAGAGCGCACCCTTAAAGACGACGGGTGCGGCACCCAGGCTGGGGGAAGCAGATTTCTCACCCGCGCCAATCCGGAGATTGCCGGGCCCAGGGAATTGAAACTCCAACCTGCGAATCTCAGGATTTTTTCTGGCGGGCGGATTCCAGGGCTTCCCAGGCGGAATCCGGGAGCAAGCCCAAGTCGTTGAATTCCCCAGCGCCGCGCAGCCACTGGCCGCCGTCGATTACCACGCACTCCCCATTGATGTAAGCGGACATATCGCTGATGAGAAATGCGGCAAGATTGGTGAGCTCTTCGTGGCGTCCAAAGCGCTTCAGCGGATTTGAGTTTCTGCGGTGGTCTTCCATTTCTGTTGAAGGCATAAGGCGAGACCACGCTCCTTCGGTGGGAAAGGGGCCGGGGGCGATAGCGTTGAGGCGAATCTGGTGTTTGCCCCACTCCACGGCGAGAGAAGTGGTAAGCGCGAGAACTCCGGCTTTGGCGCATGCGGAAGGAACGACAAAGCCTGAGCCGCAATTGGCGGCCGCATAAGTTGTGACGATACTCAGGACATGGCCGGGTTGTTTTTTTTCAATCCAGCGCTTGCCGAAAATTTGTGTGCAGTTGAAGCTGCCATGGAGAACGATGCCGACCACGGCGTTGAAAGCATTGGGCGTCAATTTTTCGGTGCGCGCCATGAAGTTGCCGGCGGCGTTATTGATCAGCGTGTTGATTTCGCCGAACTCCGATTCGGCTGTGTTGGCGGCGGCTTCTACCGCGGCGTAATCACGAATGTCGCAGGGTGCGAATGCGGCGGTGCCGCCGGTGTTGTTGATTGCATCGCAGACGGATTTCAATGGCTCGGGCCGGCGTCCGACGATGAATACGCGCGCGCCAAGGGTGGCGAAATGTAGCGCCATGGAGCGGCCGAGTCCGGTACCGCCGCCGGTAAGGAAAATGTTTTTGCTTTTCAGCAGGTCTGATTGGAACAAGAGTGCACCTCGGAGGACAGTCAATGGTGCTTGTTGATGCCCCAGATTTCCACGTGCAAAATTAATGTCAATTTACAGCATATATCTGACATTTTATTATCAGGACATCCGACTCTCATTGATTTTGTGGACTCTTCATTAGTTGAAACAGGTTAGAGGGATTTGATTACTTCGATTTCGCCTTGCTTGCGGAGGACGTCTACATTTACGCCGCCGGTGTGGCGGTGGATGATGACGTCGCACTCACCGCCGGGGACGCCTAGATTTTCGATGCGCACTTCTTCGATATTGGGCGGGAGGATGGGGTTGGAGAAACAGACTTGCCGCTCGAGTGCTTTGACACTCAGGCCAAGTGACGCCTGGAGCAGAAGATATGGAGCGCCGGCGGCCCACGCCTGCGGGGCGCAGGCTACCGGATAAAGAGTGGGGCCGCTGGAGTCGTTGCGTTTGTGGAATCCGCAGAAAAGTTCGGGGAGGCGGTGCAGGTCCACATGCAGGCTGGCTTCGTAGAGGCCGTTGAGGATCGAGGCGACGGCATCCTGGAAACCGTACAGGGAAAGTCCCAGTCCGATGAGCGCGTTGTCATGCGGCCAGATGGAGCCGTTGTGATAGGACATGGGGTTGTAGCGAAGTTCGCTGGAGCCGATGG
>JALYLI010000108.1 GCA_030774335.1 Acidobacteriota bacterium
GGCATCGTGGGGAACGGCAAAGACGTAGGCGTCAGCGGATTCTTCGCGGGCGTTGTCGAACTGAACGCAGCCGATAGTTGTGCCCTCGGCGACGAGCGCTCTCACCGGCGTTCTCAAGTTCACTTCCCCGCCCCGCGCTTCGATGGCGGCCTGACAGCCGGCGTAAAGTTCGGCGAGCGGAACGATGGGGACGCCCATGCGGTAGCCGGTGCTGTTCATGAGGAAGGCTTTCCAGAAAACGTCGACGCCGAAGCGCGCGTCGGTGTGTTCGAGTTCTTCGTCGAGGGCGCTGACCAGCACGACGCGCCAGAAGCGCTCGATGGCGCCCTGAGTCTGGGCGCGGCGGTGCAGCCATTCGAGCATGGAGATGCCGCCGGCTTCCTCGAGGTCGCGGGTTTTGCCTTTGGCGGCGAGGATTTCGAGCATGGCGCGGGCGATGGAAAGTTTATCGCCGATTTTGAGCGGCGCGAAGGTGAGGAACGAGCCTGTCATGTGGAAGGGGGCAGGAAGGAGGCCCGCTTTCATGGTGCCGCGGCGGCCTTGAGGATCGAGAAAAACGAGGCGGTCAAAGAATTTGAGTTTGTCCGCGGAACCGACCCGGCGGAAGAAATCGGCGAGGTTGGTGCAGCACCCGAGAGTTACGTGCTGGCAATTATCGACGTGCTCTCCCCCGGGGAGAACGTAGGAGGTGGCGCGGCCGCCGAGAAAAGGTTTCTGTTCGAATAGCCGTACGCGCCAGCCGGCTTCAGCCAGCGCGACGCCGCTCGCCAGTCCCGCCAGCCCGCCGCCGATTACGATCCCGCTTTTCAATAATATTCTCTTCCGTCAGGCGCCCGAATCGCGCTCTGGCAATGAACACCATTTTTTCCGCGCGCGACAAGCGCACGCGTTCCGTAAACACGCCGAAATCCTGCGCTTCAATGCGCGCCAGCAAAGCGCTGTATGTGTGCACCAGCAACCACAGCGCGCCGCGGCTGTCTTCATCAATCAGACTGAGCAATTCCCCGCCCTCTTCATAGAACTGCCAGGCGCGTTCGGCCTCGAAGCGCAGCAACTCTCGCACACCCAGTGTCGCATGCGGCAAGCCGAAGTCCGATTTTGACACGCCGTAGCGCGCCAGATCTTCTTCGGGGAGATACACGCGCCCCAAATTATAGTCTTCGTGCACGTCGCGAATAATGTTCGTGAGTTGAAACGCCAGGCCCAGCTTTTCGGCCAGATCGAGCGCGCGTGAATCGCGAAATCCGAAAACGTGCGTGCAGGTCAGCCCGACAGTACCGGCGACGCGATAACAATACTCTTTCAAGCGTTCAAAAGTGGGATACGTTTTTACCGTCAAGTCCATTTCCGCGCCGGAAATCAGATCGTGGAGGTAGCGCGACGGCATGCGATAGCGCCGCATGGTGTCCACCAGCGCGGGTAAAACGGGGGCGCCCAATGGTGAAAGCTGCGCCGGCGTTGAGGCGGACCGCGTTACGGCGCTGTCGAAAGCGGCGCGCCATTTCGCGAGGCCGCGCTGCTTGTCGGCAATGTTGTCGCCTTCATCGGCAACGTCGTCAACCAGGCGCATGAAGGCATACAGAGCGGTGAGCGCATCGCGCTTGGGCTTGGGCAGCAGAAAAAAGGCGTAATAAAAATTGCTGTGCGCGGCTTTGACGATGCTCTGGCACTCTTCGTAGGACGCCTGCACTGAATCCGCGGCGACGCCGTTCCGCGTGTCCGGAACTCTCTGGTTGCGGGAGATGGCGCGCGTAACCAGAGCGCGTCCCAATAGGCGTACCTGTTTGCCTTTGCCGATGGAAGGACGCCGGTGCAGGGTGTCGTAGCCCATAGCTTCGATGGCATCGAGCACGGCGATGCCGCCTGTACTGAACAGCTCCAGGTCCACGCTCAACCGCGCGTCAACCATCTTTGCCAGCGGCGCGCCCTCCACGAATAACGCGCGGGTCTTGGCGATCAAACTTTTCATCAAGGCGATGTAGTTGTCATCGAAGCGCCGCTCCAGAATGTCTTTCTCGGTTACACCATGAGCCGCAGCCACATCGAGCGGAATGTAGATACGCCCCTTTTCCATGTCGCGCGAAACGTCCTGCCAGAAATTCGCAAGCTGCAATGCCGTACACGTGGCGTCGGATAGCTTCTGGCGCTCGCTATCGCGGTAACCGCACAAATAGAGAACCAACCGCCCGACCGGATTCGCGGAGTACACGCAGTAGTCCAACACTTCGTCCCAGTTGGCGTAACGATTCGCGGTCTGATCGTGCCGGAAGGCTTTTAACAAATCGACGAAGAGCTGCTCGGGAATATCTTTCGCGACGATGGTTTCTCGTAACGCCACAAACACCGGATGCGAAGGCCGGCCGTCGTAGCAGCCGTTCAGTTCCCTTTCCCACCAGTTGAGTAACGTAAGTGCGCGATTTTTTTCCGGGATTTCATCGCCGAGATCGTCGGCCCACCGGCAATATGCGTAGAGATTATAGAAATGTTGATGCAAATCCGCGGGCAGCAGCCAGGAAGCCACATTGAAATTTTCGTAGTGGTGGGTGGCCAGCCAGCGCGTGTATTTTTGGGCTTCTTCCAGCGAACAGCCCGGGCCGGGCGCTCGTTCAGCAATGTGCAGTTCGTGGGGGCGTAGCATTCAGCGAGTAAAACCTCGCAATGACGAAGTGTACGATTCAAGCCGGAAAGGGGACAAAGTTATTTACGGCCTGACGGCCAGCTTGATTTGTCCGCTGCGCGCCTGCATGCGCGCGAAGGCTTGCGGCAAATCTTCGAGACGAATTTCCTCGGTGACGAAATCGTGCGCGGAAATATCGCCGCGGCGAATAGCTTCCAAAGCTTCGCGAATGAACCGCGGTGTATGATGAAATGGCGAAATCAATTTAATTTCAGAATAATGAATGGCCGCTGGTTCGATTTCCACGCGCGTGCCGCTCGGCAATCCGCTGAAAAAATTTACGACTCCGCCGCGCCGCACCATCTCCAGAGCCTGCTTCCAGGTGACGGGATTACCCGCCGCTTCCACCACCGCGTCCGGTCCGCGCTGATCTTGGGTCAACGCGCGCACCGCGGCTACCAGATCTTTGGTTTCATTTACGTTAATGACCGCCGCCGCGCCCAAACGCTTGGCAACCTCAAGAGAAGCCGCGCGCCGCGCCAGCGCGATCACCCGCACTCCACGCCGTGACAACATGCGCACAAATTTTAATCCGATGGGGCCGCATCCGATAACGGCAGCGGTATCTCCGGTGCGCAACTCCATTTCGTGAATGCCGCGCAGCACGCACGCCAGCGGTTCGGCCAGCGCGGCGCTGGCGTCATCCACGGAGTCCGGCACTTCCAGCATATTTTCCGTGGCGATACGGCCGGGTATACGCATGTACTCCGCATAGGCCCCGTTATTGAAGAGCAAATCCTCGCAAAGATTTTCCTGCCCGCGGCGGCAATGGTAACAACGCAGGCAGGGAGCGGAATTGGCGGCAACTACGCGCATACCAATCTGCCATCTGGCGTCCACGCGTTTGCCAACAGCGGCGATTTCTCCCACGACTTCGTGGCCGAACACCGCGGGAGTTTGAATCATCTTGGCGTGATATCCGCGCTTCCAGACTTTCAAGTCCGTGCCGTCGGTAAGCGCCAGGCGCACGCGGATCAGCAGTTCGTCGGCGGACAGTGCGGGCACGTCGATCAGTTCCACGCGCAGGTCCTCGCTGCCGTACAGCACGGCAGCGCTCATCTTTGCAGGAACCGCGATCCAAGCCGCGGCAGTCTTCAAGTCTGCACCTGTCTCCGCTCTTCTTGTAGATGTCGTTCTCATTCGTGGGTAATCAATACTTTAAGGGATTCCACCGTTGGACGCGCCGCCAATTCCAATCCTTCTTGGATTCTGGCCAGCGGAAAACGATGCGTGACGATCTCCATCACGGGAAGCTGCTTCCTCAGTATCAAGTCAGCCGCACTTTCTTGGATGTCCGCCGCCGCACTATAGCTGCCCAGAATTTCTTTTTCATCGATGCCGACTTCGGCCGCCGGAAATTCGATTCTGGTCACCGGATCGTTGGCTGCAAAGAGGAGCACGCGCCCACCGGGCCTGGCCGCTGCCAGCGCGTCGGCAACCACCGCCGGATGCGCCACGGCCACCAGGACTACGTCGGCACCGCGACTCTCAGTGCGAGCCTTAATTTCGTCCACTAGCTTACCATTAGTGTTTGCGTCGAACGACTCCTGTGCTCCCAACGTAAGGCTTTTTGCGCGGCGCACGGCCATGGGGTCACTGGTATAGAGCCTGGCACCCTGGCGCTTGGCGACCATCAGAAGCTGCAGTCCAATGGGCCCGCAGCCTATTACCAGAACGGTTTCCCCCTGGGCCACACGCGCTTTTTGCACCGCTTTAACAATGGTGTTAATAGGCTCGATGAAGGTAGCTTCTTCGAACGACACGTTATCGGGCAGCGCCACGATGCCGCGTTCCGCCACCCACGGCATGGCTTTTACATATTCACCGAAGCCTCCGCCATTAGGAGTGAAGCCTCCGGTCAGGCCGGTGGACTTGTATTGCTTGCATTGCGAAAAAAGGCGGCGCTCGCAGTAAAAACATTTGCCGCACGGCACATGGTGAAAGCTCATCACGCGGTCGCCCAATTTCCATTTCGTCACACTCGGACCCACTGCCACCACGGTGCCGGCCAGCTCATGTCCCAGAATCTGCGGCGGATTCACGTACGCCTGAAAAATTTTCTTGATGTCGGTACCGCAAATTCCGCAGGCCGCCACCTTTATCAATACTTCGCCGGAACCGACTTCGGGAACCGGAACTTCCTCGACGCGCACGACGCCTTTTTCGCGATACACGCCCGCGTGCATGGTTTTCGGCACAGGGCCCAGCATCTCAACCGAATGCACCATCGCGCCGGTTCCGCTCATGACGCCGCTACTTCCTGCAATTCGGGCGGCGGCCAGCCGTGGGTCGCGAAGGATAATTTTTTTATGTAGGCCTCAAGAAAGTTCGCGAGCGCCTCGGCGGCGGTTTTGCTGTCGCGGCCCAACCGCACCAGCGCCGGAATTACCATGGGGTGACGCGCCACATAACGGACCACGCCGCCGATGCTGACATTGCCCTGTTGGTCAACCATGGTGTCGATGTCCACAGGCACGTCGCGATCAAATGAATCCGAAATCACCCGGATCGCCACTCCAGAAACTTTCTTGGGCCGCGCCACCGTCAGAATCACAAAACTTTCCATATCCACCGCTTCGCCAAAAGGAGCGAGCCGCGTTTTTTCGGTCACGGTATTTACGACGTGATCGGTGGTCAACAACGTCTCGATAGGTTTCGCTCCATCCCCGAACGCCCGCGTCCAGAGATTCTGCGCACAGAGCGCTGTGCCTCCGCTGCCATCGTTCACAACCTTTTTTGCGGCGACAACATCTCCCAGCTTAACCGACGAGTTCAACGCCCCGGCGAAGCCCGACACAATACAGAACGAATAGTCCTTCGAAATGACCGCTTCCGCAGTCCGCTGCGCATTCGCCGCGCCCATTCCAGTCACCAGAAAGTCGACCATCGCTCTGCCCACTTGAGCCCGATGAACTTCCACTCCGCCAATTTTCACTTTTTCCAAATCACGAAGCCGGCGCCAGGGCGCAAATTCGGCTTCCACCGCGTAGGTGACCAAAACTTTCATCGCAATATCGTATCGCTACGCCGCCACCGCGTGCGCCATGCGTTTGATGCGCCGCGGGCTCACATAGCCATTTTTCTCGTACCAGCGCGCCGCGCGTTCGAATGCCGCGGCCACCGCTTCCGGCCTGAATCCCAATTCCTGTTGCGCGCGCTTGCAGTCCACGAACATCAGATGCTGGGCAATCTTCACGCCTTCCACGGGAATCTGCGGCTCGCGCCCCATTAATCGCGAAAGAGCCGTCTCCGCATAGGCTACACCTAACGCTATCGCGTGCGGAATTTTGAAGCTGGGCGCGGGCAGGCCGGTGAGTTTCGCGAGCAGGTCCAAAACTTGTTTCAGCGTTAAATTTTCCGCGCCCAACAGATAGCGCTCACCGATTTCCCCTTTTTCCGCCACCAGCAAGTGCCCCGCCGCGCAGTCTTCGACGCCCACAAAATTCAAACCGGTCTCTACATAGCCCGGTATTTTGCCATTTAAGAAATCCACGATGATTTTTCCCGTGGGTGTGGGCTTCCAATCCCAAGGGCCGACGGGAGTGGTCGGCATGGCCACTATCGCCGGGAAACCACCCCTGGCAGCCTGCAATACTTCCTGCTCGGCCATCCACTTGGAGCGCTTGTAGTGGCCAATCATTTCGTCCAGCTTTGCATCGGTGAATTCGTCCGGCAACTGTGGGCGATCTACCGCTATCGTCGCCACCGTGCTGGTGTAAATCAGGCGCTCGACGTTCGCCTGCTTCGCCGCGGCCAGCAAATTTTTTGTGCCGCCCACATTCGAATCGTAGATATCCTGGGGATTCTTAGCCCACAGGCGGTAGTCAGCGGCTACATGAAAAACTTTTTGCACGCCCTGCATGGCGCGGTGCAATGAAACCTGATCGCGCAGATCACCCGTAACATATTCCAGCGGCAAATCCGAGATGGCGCGATTCGAACTGGAAGCTCGCACTAGCACGCGCACGGCTTCTCCACGGCCTACAAGCTGACGGGCTACGTGGCTGCCGAGGAATCCCGCCGCGCCGGTAACAAGCGTGGTCATAGCGCGCGCACGCTTTCTTCGCGGGTGGGTAATTTCGAGGTGCTTTGATCTGTGGGTTTTGACGAGACTGTTCTAGGGACATTACCAATTTCCCCACACGCAAATTCGGCGTGTGGGACGCCAGCAGTCAATTGCTTCGAGAAACTTCTCCAGCCGCGGCTGGGGATCAGTTTCCTTGCGTCGCCGAGTTTTTCTTCAGAAGGCTGATCGGCAGCGGGAACGGCCGGGCTTTTTTGAATCCAGCCGTCTACGGCGAGCGTGGTGATGAAATTCGCCAGGTTGCCAAGTTGGCCCCCGTCGGTATCCGCGAAAATGGGCGTTTCCACGCACACGTGAAAGCCGGAAAGTTTTGCGGTGCGAATGCTCTCAATTGTGGCGCGAAAACTTCCCAGGTGTGCCATACGCAAATCATGCGCGTCTTGCAAGCCGTAGAGCGGCAGAACTAAATAGAGCCGCGACACGGGGCGAAATTCGTGGATGCGACGGCGCACCAACCGGCCATCCATTTCGATGAACACGGAGCGGCCGAGATTGACGATCTCGCGCGTCAGCTGGCCAATTCGCGGATAGTGCAGCGGTGTGTCGCCTCCAATCCACACAATCGGCGCGGTACTGGCACGAACAACAGCTAATGCCTGCAAATCTCGCGATGAATTTATCGGGACAGTGATGTCGCTGCCGAGGGAAACGGCCTCGGGCTGCGCTGACAATCTTGCCAAATCCACTTGCAGCGCCAGAGGCCGTCGCGCGGCGCCAAATAATTTTTGTGCGATAGAAACCCTGGCCACGTCCAGGGTAAGCCGCAGCGGGAAGCGCATCATGCGCTCTAGAATCCGCTGCGCAGCCGAAACTCGTTGGGCTGGAACTTCAATGCGCAGAATTCTTCGGTGCGGCGGCTCTGATTGTAATAGCGCGACAGCGCATACACCGGGAACGAATTGCGGTACAGGTGATATTTCAGATAAAACACGCAGGGAAAACCGGTGCCAGTAAAGTCGTGCTCGCTCCATGAACCATCTTCGTTTTGATTTCCGACCAGGTACGAAACCGCTTTAGTGATCGCAGGGTCCGCGGTATTGGAGCCCGCCAGCATGCCGATCAAGCCCCACGCCGTTTGCGAAGGCGTGCTGGCTCCCTGCCCCTTGGAAGAAACGTCGGAGTAAGTTTTCAGCGACTCCCCAAAACTTCCGTCAACTTTTTGCACCGTCTTCAGCCAAGCCACGCCGCGCTGGCAATAATTTTGCGCGGTAAGGGAAACGGTTTCGAGAGCGCGCAAGACGCCGCTGGTGCCGTACACATAATTCACGCCCCAGCGTCCAAACCAGGAGCCGTCGCCGCACTGGTCCTTCAGCAGAAACTTTACTCCGCGCTGCACTGCGGGATGATCGGCGGTCCATCCAAAGCGGCCCAGGCACTCCAACACGCGCGCGGTAACGTCCGCGGTAGACGGATCGATCATGGCGTTGTGATCGGCGAAAGGAATGTTGCACAGGAAGCGGCGATCGTTGTCGCGATCGAAAGCTCCCCAGCCGCCGTCGCGATTCTGCATGCTCAGCAGCCACTGAATTCCGCGGCGCGTCGCCGCTTCCATGCGCTTCTCGTCGGGAAACTTCACGCGCTGCAAGGCCATCAACACGAAAGCGGTGTCATCCACATCGGGATAAAAATCATTGCGGAATTCAAAAGCCCAGCCGCCGGGCTCGGCGTCTTTATTTTTTACCTGCCAGTCGCCAGGGCCCAGAATTTGCTTGGACAAAACCCAGTCCGCGGCTTTTACCAGCGCGGGATCGTCGGGGGCCACGCCGGCCTCTTCGAGCGCGACCATGGCGATGGCGGAATCCCAAACCGGCGAAACGCAGGGCTGCAGCCGAATGGTGTCGTTCTCTTCAATTTCAAATCGCGAAAACTCACGGGTTTCGCGGCACGTCAGCGGATCGTCCGGCCCATAGCCCATGGCTACCAACGCGAAAATGGAGTTCATCATCGCCGGATAAATTGTAGCCAGTCCTTCGGAGCGCTCCATGTGCTCAAGCAGCCAGGATTTCGCTTCGCGCAACGCCTTCTGCCGCAAGGGCTTCCATGGCAACCGCTCGTAAAATTTCAAGCCACGATCGAGCGCCAGAAAAAAATTGCGCCAGGAAATTAATTGGTTGCTCCAATCAAAGGCTGCTTTCTTGCGCGCGGGATCCTTGAAGAGTTCATCCACCTGCGCGCGTTCGGGCAACTTCCAGTTGGGGCGCAGCGCGGACAAAATCATCATGGGAATGACGATTCCGCGCGTCCAGGATGAGAATTCGTAAATGTTGATGTAAAACCAGTTCGGTAGAAGCATCAGTTCCGGCGGAATCGCGGGTACCAGCTCCCAGCCAACCGCGCCGACCAGCGCAAGATAAAAGCGCGTGTAAGAATTCGTTAATTCCAGGCCGCCGAGGCGGTGAACGGAAGCTCGGGCACGCTTCATCTGCGGGGAATCCACGGAATCGCCGGCCAGCTTCAGCGCGAAATACGCTTTGCAGGTTGCGTTGAGCTCCGAAGGGCCGCCGGGGTAAATGCTCCAGCCACCGTCCGGAAGCTGCCGCTGGCGTACATAGGTGGCCAGCTTTTCAATTCGTTCAGGATCGGCCTTACCGAGGACAAAAAGGTAGTAGATATAGTCGGATTCGAGTGTGGTGTCCGCTTCCAGTTCGCCGACCCAATAGCCGGCTTCCGTTTGCAACGACAAAAGATGATTGGCCCCGCGCTCTATAGTGCTTTCAAGCTTCTCCGCCCAATCCTGTTGAAGCCACTTCAGGGGGGCCGGCGCGACCGCGATCTCTCCTCCCATCCGGACAGATGACGCCATTACGTCGTTTCTCCTCGTTAACCCACCGCTAGGTAGTGGGCTAAAGCCTACCGGATAGCCTGGAACTGCGGTGTAAGTGCTATTAGAATCTGGAAACCCGGCATGGGTGGCTTGACCGACTGGCTTAAGCCCGCCACTTAAGCCCACCATACCTGCCGAGTTACGGTAGTACTACTAGATTATCGCCGGGTTTAGCTTCGCCGGTCAATCGTATTGTCCTGACCGGTATCGCGGCCGAGACTTCCTAAATCTTCACGTCTGCCGGCCCTTCCAGGGTCCGGCGGATCATAACCTGGAGGGGAATGGGAAGTGGCTCCCCTTCCAACTGGCGAACCGAGGGCACTTCACGCAGGAGTTGGGCCGGGAGTTTCATCCATGGCGGGCTTTGGGGGACGTCGGTCGAGCCGGATTCGACGCTCTGGTGCATGACCAAAGCGTCAGCGCGATCAAGGACCGCGCGTGCGGAATCCTTGAAATCCTCACGGTTGGGATCCATCACCGCGAAATAAAGGCTGGGTTGCACGAATTGGAGCAGCGAATTGCTTTCGATGATGAGTGTGGGCGGATCGGAAGCGCTGGAAACGATACCGGGCATGACTCCGTTCAGTGCTTCGCGGAGAAGGGGCAGGCCCTCCGCTAAAAAACCCTGCTTGGTGCGCCGCCAGAAGGAACGTTTGGCACCAGCTGCCAGGAACCGCGAGCTGTCTGTTCCCGTGGCAGCGTTTTCCTCCCAACTGATGGCATAGCTATGCTCATCGGGCGCGCAACCGCAGTTCTCGCCATTCTTCGCGCAGACGCCGTGGCCGTATTGCGTGATTTTTCCCGCGATCCAGTTCTCTTCTGGGAATGCGCGAATGACGTATCACCAGACCAGTTCCGTTTTTCCAATGCTGCGGGTATGGCCACCAACTACGATTACGCGCCAGCTTCGTTTATCCTTTGTCGTTCCGGTTTCCACACTAGCTCCCAAGTGTCTGCCTGCATTCCTGGGAACGCCATTCTCCCGAATGGCGTTTTTCGCGTCGGTCGCCAAGTCCCAGCTCCATGCCTGCTTCGCCTTTATTTTCCCACATCCCCCTCAAGCTTCTTGATCCTCGCGGCCAAGTCCGGCAACCGCGCCTGCCAAGCGAATTGCTGCTTGAACTTTTCGAGCGACCGCGCCGGCGTGCCCCATACCGTTTCGCCGCTGTGGATGACTTTGCCACCGAGGACTCCAGACTGCCCACCGATGATCGCGCCATCTTCCAGTTCGCAGCGCTCACCGAAGCCAGCCTGACCTCCCACGATCACATTTTTTCCGAAAATACAGGAACCGGATAGGCCCGCTTGCGCCGCGACAACGGAGTGTTCTCCAATCTCGCAGTTGTGGCCGATGTGCACGAGGTTATCCAGCTTCACTCCAGCGGCGATGCGCGTGTCTCCCAGCGAACCGCGATCGATGGTGCTGTTCGCGCCGATTTCCACATCGTCGCCGATCTCGGCGATGCCGACTTGTGGAAATTTCGTGTAGCGCCCTTCGCCGAACGCGTAGCCGAACCCGTCCGCGCCAATCACCGCGCCAGAGTGAATCTCGACGCGATCGCCGATGCGCGTGCCACGATACAGAGTTACCCGCGCGTGAATGCGGCAATTCTTCCCGATCCAACACCCGGCACCAATGACAACGTGAGGACCGATCTGTGTGCCCTCTCCAATGTGTGCGTCTTCGCCAATTACCGCATAGGGCCCGATGCTGACACCATCTGCGATTTGCGTCAGCGGAGCGACAATGGCAGTTGCGTGGATTCCCGTGGCAATCGGCGCGCCCTCCAGTAACAAGGCTGCGGCGCGCGCAAACGCCAACTTCGGCGATGCATTGCGCAACACGGTCTTCCCTTTCAGCACAACGCCGGCGCCGGCAATTACGCAGAGTGCCGCGGACGATTCCGCCCGCGCCGCGTGTTTGGCGGCTTCCATATAAATCAAATCGCGAACGCCGGCGCGTTCCGGCGAGGCGACCCCCACTATTTCCAGATCAGCATCACCTTCGAGCGCGGCACCGATTGCCGCCGCCAGTTCTTTTGCCGTTTTTTTCATCGCGCCCTCGCCAATACTTTTAAGTTCCTTTTGCGGTCAATATTTCAGTTGAAGTGGTACAACGGCGGCTCGCCTGCTGGCCGCGTATTCCATCGTCCGTGCACCCACACCCACTGATCGGGATACTTGCGGATAATTTCCTCGATGACTTTGGTAAATTTTTGGGTGTTCTCAAATATGTCGCGTTCCAAATCTCCGGTGCGCGTCAATTCCACCGGCGGCTCGAATCTCAGGCGATATTTTTTTATGGAATCATCCCAGTGCGCGTAACCCGGCACGACGGCAGCGCCGGTGTGCAGCGCCACGCGCGCGAGTCCCGTCGTAGTACACGCAGGCGTTCCAAAAAAATCAACGAACAGACCTTCGGATGGCATGGTGTTCTGGTCGGCAAGAATTCCCACCGTGCCGGCGCCTTTCAACACTTTCAGCATGACGCGCGCGGACTCGTTTTTGAAAATCGGCCGATTGCCACTCAGGGAGCGATAACGATTTACCAACCCGTCCAGCTTGCGGTTATCGAGCGGCCGGGCCATGTAATGCAGTGGATAGCCATACAAGGCGTGGGCGAAGGAAGACAGCTCCCACGCGCCGATGTGACCGGTCAGATAAATGACGCCATTTCCGAGTTGGTGGCCCTGCAAGAAATTTTCATGTCCATCAAGAATGACTAGATCCTGAATGTTCTCCGTGCAGTATTTGGGCAGGCGCGCGAATTCGGCACCCATGCGCCCAAGATTGTGGGCCATCTTGCGGATTACTTGCCGGCGCTGGGCTTCCGGCCACTCCGGAAATGCGAGACGCAGATTAAATTCGGCGGTTTTGCGCAACTTGGGCGACAGCGCGTACAACGCGCGCGCCACCATGGACGCCAGCGAACGCGCCGCGCCTTGCGGCAAAATCTCCAGCACTTTTAGTGCGGCGCGCACTGCCGCGTACTCCAACCATTCCTTCATCGCTTCCGGTCACCGCGCTTGGCTCCGACAGTATGCCTTCCTGCGCGGCCACATTGCCACACGGTCATCAGCCCTCGTTTGCGCCATGGATCGCTTCTCAGATTGCACCATGCGTGACTTTGAATGTTAGACTCCTCTCGCCGCGCTTCTCAATCGAATGAATGACACGCCCTCCATCCCCGCGGAAACGCCGGGGGACAACCCCCTTCGCAGCATTAGCTGGGCGTTTCTTGTTTTCGTCACGTTGTACGTTTGCTATTTCAGCCATCTGGGAGCTTTCGGATTTATCGGGCCGGATGAGCCGCGTTATGCGTGGATCGCGCGCGACATGGCCGAATCCGGCGACTGGGTGACGCCGAAGCTCTACGGCAAGCCGTGGTTTGAGAAGCCTGTTCTTTATTACTGGTCGGCCGCGGCCTGCTTCAAGTTGTTCGGCGTCAGCGAAGCGACCGCGCGATTGCCCAGCGCAATGTTCGCGCTTTTTGCCACGGTGGCCCTGGCATGGTTAGCGCTGCGCCTGATAGACCCGGAACAGCAAGGCCCGGACTCCGCCAGTTGGAAAGATCGCAGGTGGGAACTAGCGCGCTGGGTTTTGCTGCTGGTGCCGACCAGCGTGGCCATGATGGGTTTCTCGCACGCTGCCTCGCCGGACATGCCTTTCAGCGCGGCATTGACCATGGCGATGGTATGCGCGGCGGTACTGATGGGCTTAGCGCGATGTTCCCTGCCCCGCTATGCCAGCTTATTGCTCTTTGGTTTTTTTCTTGGCGTTGCAGTGCTGGCGAAAGGTCCCGCGGCCGTAATTCTCGCGGGCGGAGGAATTAGTTTGTGGGTGGCGTTCACCAAACGCTGGCGCGAGGCGGCGCGCCTTTTTCACCCGCTGGCCATCGGCGCTTTTTTGCTCACCTTCCTGCCCTGGTACGTGATTTGCGCCCGCCGCAACCCCGATTTCTTTCGCGTTTTCATCATCGAGCATAATTTCAAGCGTTACCTGACGCCGGAATTCCAGCACCTTCAGCCGTTCTGGTACTACCTTCCCATCACGTTCGTGGCGTTGCTGCCGTGGGTATTCTGGCTGGGGTGCTTTGCATTTCGCCGTGCACACTCCACCACGTCAATGCCCATCAATCGCGATGGATTATTATTTTTTGCCGCCGGGAGTATCTTTCCTGTTTTGTTTTTCTCGGCCTCAAAATCAAAGCTGCCCGGATACATTCTTCCGGTGATATTTCCTCTGGCGTTCCTGATTTCGCTGGCGGTTGAGAGCGGCGTAAAATCCAAGCATTATTTTCGAAGTTACGCGGCAGCCTTCACGGGCGCGCTGTTTCTCGCGGCAGCTTGCTGGCCATTATTCTCTAAAGTGCAACCTCGAGGATCACTGGTGCTGGTGGCCGCGGTCGTTGCCATCACCGGCGGCTTACTTGTGATGGCCGCGGCAATGCTACGCCGGACGCATGCCGCGCTAGTTTTATCGGTGGTCGTCGTTTTGTGCCTGCTGACATTCGCTTATGTTTCCGCCTCCCGCCTGAACCCGCAGCTTTCCGCGCGCTTTTCAGCCGCGCAGATCGACCGAGAACCGTCGGCTAACGCCTATGCGTACAAACTGCAGCGCGCCTGGCAATACCAGATGAATTTTTATCTTCACCGCGAGCTTATGGAATGGAGTCCTGAAGTTGCAGGCGAAACGGTTGTGGTGACCAACCAAAAACATCTGGCGGAGCTAAAAGCTAGCGCGGAAATTATCAGCGTGATTTCCGACGTGTCCCCGCAAGCGCAGGTCTTGGCTGTCAGGCCGCGAGTGCTAGGGCTTGACGTTGCCGGTGGCCGGCAGCCGCAGTAAGAAAAACGTTACCACGCGATTTTCATACACGCGCTTGTCGTCATCGTTCATGGCCACGAAATTTCCCCGCCCGATAATGGCTTGTTCGCGCGGCTCGCGGGCCTTCATAAACATATCGCGACTGATGCCGGCCAGCTCCGGATCGTCAGCGGCCTGGATGAACAGCATGGGTACATTTCCCATTGCATTCAGCTTGGCGGAGAGCGGCTGTTGGTTGCGATAACGCAGGTTAAGCATTTCAAAACTAAGTTCAGCGGAGCGCACCATCAACGGGAATCCCGCCAGGCCGGTGCGCTGCACCCCAATTTTCACCATCTGTTTGGGATCGTCATAGACGGAGTCCAGCACCAGCGCGCGAATCCGCTGGTCGCGCTGCGCCTCTCGCAAGGCGGCGTAGGCGCCCAGGTTGTAACCCCAGACGCCAAAACTATGCGGGTCCACATCGTTGCGCGCGGCCAGCGCATCGATGGCGGCGGCCAACTCGTCGGCTTCGCGAAATCCAAAGGTCGTCATTCCGGAGTTGCCGCCATGCGCGGCGAAATCAAAAAGAAATACATTGTATTGGTGATCCTGCAGCGCGGAGACCAGCGTCAACAATTCTCCGCGGCTGGAGCTGTATCCATGGCAGAGCAAAATGGTGGGAGCACCACGCAGTCCCGGGAAGAACCAGCCTTCACGCTGCCCGATAAGCGGCACGGTAAACTGCACGGCATCGGGGCGACCTGGAAAACTGGTTAGATTAATTTCCGAACTGGTGCGCTGCGGCTTGACAATGCGATAGACGAGAAAACCGGCCACGCCGGCAGTGGCCAGCGCGGCAAAAAACACCAACGCTAAAATTGCCGTCAGAAGTTTGGTATACCAGGACGTGGGATATCGGAGTTCAGAAAGGATCGACATGCGTGGTCTGCGCAACGCGGCAATCGAAGCGCGCCGTTCTTCATCCTCACAGAAAAAAAACGTTACAAACGTTGATGATTTTCATGCTAGCACACCTTTTCGAGCCGCCGCTGGGCGCCGCCGTAGTTGTGTCGCACTCGTATCGCACCATGCACCGATTGAAAGAACCCTGAATCCCGCGCTTTTCCGCTAATCGGCTATCATAGGAAGGCGTGCGGCTAGACTGCGGCACGTCTTCTTTTACCGATGAACATTGTCGATTTGCGTCAGACCACCGTTCGCCAATTGGAGCCCTTGCTGGAGGAGGAGTCCCGGCATTGGCGCAAGGAATTGCATTGGGATTATCGCGGCGCGCTGGAGCTGATCAAGCGTTTTCTGGAAGCGCACGCGCTGGCGGGCAGCGTGGCTTTTGAAAACGGCAATGCGGCGGGTTATTCGTTTTACGTAATGGAAGAGCAAAAGGGGCTCATCGGCGGCCTTTATGTTTCCGCGCAATTTCCGCAAGCGCGAATCGCCCAGCGGCTGCTGGAGGAAACACTTTTTGCCATGCGTGCGGTGCCCCAGATGGAGCGCATCGAGGCGCAGTTGATGCCCTTCAGCGGGCCGATCGATTCTCCGCTGCGGGACCAGGGATTTCGCCTGTATACCCGGCAATTCATGCTGCTGGATTTACACAAGCCAACCGCAAATTCAACCGTCCCCAATGGCTTCAGAGTGGATCGCTGGAATGACCGCTACTTTGAACCGTGCGCGAAGTTAATTTATTTGTCGTACGTCAACCACGTCGATGGCGAGATTAACGATCAATATCGCAGCATTTCGGGAGCGCTGCGATTCCTGAAAAACATTATTCTACTGCCGGGTTGCGGGCAGTTTGTGCCGGCGGCCTCCTTTGTGTTGCGCCAGCCGGGCAGCGATGAGCTCGTGGCTGCCGTGCTAACTAGCGAGGTTTCTCCCGGTGTGGGTCACACCACGCAGATTTGCGTGGTGCCCGGCTACCAGGGCCACGGCCTTGGCCGCATGTTGATGAATAAATCGAGCGAAGCCTTGCGCGCGCTGAAGTTCAAGGAATTGACGCTCACTGTTACTTCGGAAAACCGCACCGCGGTGCAACTCTACGACCGCCTGGGATTCAACACCATCAAGTCATTCACCGCCGGCGTCTGGCCACGGTGATTTAACGGCGATCGATAATCCGTGTTAAAGCTTCCACTTCAGGCATGTTCGAGCAGCTCAGTGCGATACTTTGCGGCGAGCGCCTTTGATTTTGCCACGAACGCAGCCTGGGCCGCCTCGTCGAGCTTGGGGGGCGGGGTAGTGCGCGTGGCAACAGGGACGCCGACTTCGAGAAAAAACTTTTCCTGTCCCGCCGGTGCACAAGTGCACAGCATACGTACAGGCTTGTCAGACGCGTTGTGAAACTGGTGCGGGGCGTTGGCGGGAATGTGGATGGTCTCTCCGGCGCGGACGACGGATTTGGCGCCGCGGAACGTCACCGCCAGCTCGCCTTCCAACACTGCGAAAGTCTCTTCGAAATCGTGCCGGTGCGGAGGAGGGCCGCCGCCTGGTGGCACATGCATATCGATCAGGCACAGGCGCCCGGCCGTGTCTCTGCCAGTCAGGATGATCGTATATGTATCGCCCACCACGCCGAGGTGCGGAAGCTGATCGTCACGCTCCGGTTTTGCGAATTTGAGTTTCCGGTTAGGATCGTCTGCGGGAATTGGAGAAGCAGGTTCAGTTGAGGCGCCCGAGCTTGTAGTCATGTGTTAGTCCGTACTTCGCCAGTAAAGGTTTTTGCGAAACGTCACCAGCTATTTTTTTCGCGCGGCTTCGAATTCATCGCCGGATTTCCATTGTACGAGTTCCGGCTGTGAGGCCGCCTGCATGCCCAGGTCGTAGCCAAACAAAGCCAATTTCGCAAGCGCGGTGAAATCCATGTCGTCACGGTATTCATCGCTGGGCTGGTGATAGTGATGTTCGACGTAATCTTTGGCCTGCTCCTTGCCCCATGCTTCATCGTGACCTTTGAATTTCAATCCTTCACTGATGGAAAACGCGGGAATGCCCACGCGCGCCAGGCTGAAATGGTCCGAACGATAGTAATGACCGGCCTCTGGAATCGCGTCGGGGCGAATCCCCAGCCCAAATTTCTGCGCCGTCTTTTCGAGCTCGGGATAAAAAGTGGTGCGCTCCGCGCCGCTGACTTCCACTTCTTCCGGGTCGCCGATCGGTGCCAGCGCGTCGTAATTTAGATCCAGAGTAATTTTCTTTACCGGCACGGGAGAATGCTTGCCCAGATATTCGGAACCCAGTAGCCCTTGCTCCTCGGCGGTCACCGCCGCAAATAAAATAGAACGCGGCGGACGGCCAGCTAGCTCCGCCTGTGACCAGGCTCGAGCGAGCTCCAGCAAAATCCCGCAGCCCGTGGCGTTGTCCACCGCCCCGTTATAAATATTGTCGCCCTTCGCGGTGGCGTCGATTCCCAGGTGGTCGTAATGCGCGGAGTACATCAGCGCTTCGTCGCGGCGTTTTTCATCGCTTCCCCGCAGCGTGGCCACAACATTTTTCGAGGAGAAAGGCCGCACCGCGCTGGTGATATGCGCTTTCAGCCGCACCGGCAACTCCACCGGCTTGAAATCGCGTGACTGCGCCTGCTGGAACATTTGGTCCACATCCATGCCGGCCATGGCGGCAAGTTTCTTAGCTACGTCCAGTTGAATCCATGAAGCGGCTTGCAGCTTCGGAGTTCCGTCGAGTCTCAGGTAAGATTTTGCTTTGCCGTTCGAATTCCTGACCACTTCCCAGCCGTAACTTGCCAAATCCCTGCGGTGAATAATCAGCGTGGCTACCGCGCCGCGCCGCGCAGTTTCCTGGTATTTGTAAACCCACCGCCCGTAAAAGGTCAACGCGCGCCCGGTAAAGAACTTTGGATCATCGGAAGTGGGCTCGTTCACGAACAGCAGCGCCACCTTGCCTTTCAGATCCACGCCCTTGTAGTCGTCCCATTTATATTCGGGCGCGGTTATTCCGTAGCCTACGAAGACGATGGGCGCATCGATATCCGACACTTCTTTTTGCGCTTCGTTCTGGGTGACGTAGTCGTCCAGGTTTTTCAGTTTCAACGCTTCCCCGCCTTTAGGTTCCAGCGTAAAAGTCGTCTCGAGCAAAGTGGTGATGGAAACCATGGGCACTTCTTGAAAATAGCTGCCGTGGTCTCCCGCCGGCCTCAATCCCTCCAGCGCGAATTGTGTAGCGATATATTCGGCGGCTATGTCGCTGCCGCGCTGCCCCATGCCTCGTCCTTCCAGCAAATCGCTGGCTAAAAATCTCACGTGCGCGCGAATGCGTTCCGCATCGATCGCCGGCTTATTTGCCTGCTGCGTTTGCGCGCTGACAAAAGCGGCCCCCGCCGTGATCAAAATTGCCGCCATCGTTACTCTTGATTTATTCATGAGCCCCTTGATCCCTGTTATTTCCCGCATCCCTATTTTCTGGTTCGGTCTTTCAGCAAGCCCTTCAACTCCGACATGAACTCCTGCACATCCTTGAAATCCATGTACACCGATGCAAAACGCACGTAAGCCACCTTGTCCAGCTTTTTCAGCCCGCGCATGATCATCTCGCCAATTTCGGCGGTGGTCAGTTCGCGTTCGGTGGCTTCATGGACCACGCCTTCAATCTCGTCGACGATGGCTTCCAACTTGGGGGTGGCTACCGGGCGTTTTTCGCAGGCTTTCAATAATCCCTGCAGAATTTTCTGCCGTTCGAAGCGTTCCCGGCGCCCATCTTTTTTGGCCACCATGTAGGGAATCTCATCGATACGCTCGTAGGTGGTGAATCTTCGGCCGCACTTGAGGCATTCGCGCCGTCGGCGGATGGTATCGCCAACGCGGCCCTCGCGTGAATCGATCACTTTATCGTCAACGTGCGCGCAAAAGGGACACTTCACTCGTCTCTATCTCCCTTAACCACGCCGGCGCATGCACCAGAAAAGATACTGCCAGGTGGGGATGTTTCATCCCGCTTTGTGGGATTTCGTGACCATAGGTCTTGCGAATTCGAATTCAAGCGCTTCCTCATAATCATTTCGAAACGACCTTACTTCACCGTCGCCGCAACTTCTCGTTTTTCTTCTGCGGCCATCTGCCTCAGTTCACGAAATCCCCATCCTTCATGAATCAAAAGCGGCACGCCCGCCACGCTGCATCCTGCGAACGTGATCAGCCACAGCACCATCGCCGCCGCCACCGCGGGTTCTCTTTCTACTCCAAAAATCGCGCTGTACGCAATGATGGCCCCGGCCTGCGACCCGCCACCGACTCCCGGCAACTGTATAGAGGACCCCACCAGGGAAAACGCCAGAATAAGCGGCGCGTCTGCTATGCCGATGGAATGCAGCGTTCCGGAAAAGCTGTGCGACACCCAGTAATAAACCAGCGCGACGACGCCCCAGTGCACTCCGGAATACATCGTGGCCAGAAAAAGATCCTTCAGCGTTCGAATCGTCTGCACGCCCCGCACAAATCCGAGCACCACTCGCGCGAAACCGCTCCGCCAACCGCCGGCGCCGATGGTGTTCTCCAGTCGCCTCTCCAGAAGCGACGTGCCGTGGACACGTAAATATACGAGTGCTGCAGTCGCGGCAACCACCCCTAAAAACATGATCGTGCCGGTGGTCTTCGCGGCAATCTCCAGGCGCGTAGCCATCTCTCCCGCGTGTGGCCGTGAACCGAACATGACCAGGCCTACCGCGGTGATCACTGCGATGCTGGCCATATCAAAAATGCGCTCCAGCACATAAATCCCAAACGTATCCGCCACCGGCAAATCCTGTTTTTTCGCCAGCAGCAGCGGCCGGACAGGCTCGCCCGCGCGGCCCAGCAGAAATATGGCCGCGAATCCCGCAAGCGTCAGCTTGTAAATTTTCCAGAAATTGGCGTTGCCGATATTTCGTTGGAAGACCTGCCAGCGCAGCGACCGAATGCCGTAGCAGGCATAGATGGCCACCGCGGCGAGGATCAGGTAATAGGGGTTAGCTTCGCGGACCGACTGCAGCAATTTCGATCCGCTGAAACCGCCAAGATGGAGGTAACCTCGTGTTTCGTACACCACCAGGGCCAGCGCAGCCAGTCCGATAACGATAAGAATGGACTTCTTGGCCGACGCGCGCATGAGACACGAGCCTACTGGCCGTATCCACACTCGTCAAGTTTCGCGCGCCGGTCGGTTGCGAATGAATTCGGCTCTGCGGAAGTGATTCGAGCGAACGTCTGCAACCTGGATCAAAACCTCCTCGGGCCGCGCAACCGGGCTTCGCGGCTGAAGAGTTGTCTTAGCCAAGTGAAAAAGCCGCGCATCGCGCCTCTCAGTTTTTCACACCTTGCGTTGTTACGTTTAACTCGCCATTTCCTGCCTGGTGCGCTATCGTTCGCGGCACGCCACCGGTTCTTCCAAGTCATAGCTATCAAGACGGTTTCAACGAAGTTCCTGAAAGGGTCCCATGCGACTTCTGCCGATACTTCTTGCTTTAGCGTTGTGCTCGCCGCTCGCCGCGGACGATTTGGAAAAAACCCAGAAGAAAGAGTTTGAAGCTCAAGTAAAAATCATGACTGCGGAGGCCCAGCGGCTTGAGAAAGCCGGGAAGTTGGTGGAAGCGCGCGGCAAGTACGCGGAGTCCCAGGCGCTCATTGAAGTAAAAGACGTGACCGAGGCTATCAAGCACCTGGATGAAGAAATTCACAATCGCGTGAAGAATAGTCTGGGCGCTTCGCGAAAATTCTATGAAGCGCGCAAGTACATAGAGGCCGCCGCGTCACTGGAAGAAGGGCTGAAATTCGAGGCGTTCCAACCGGTCTTGGCTTATAACCTGGCGCTTTGCTACTACCAGCTCGGCGAACGCGAAAAAGCGCTCGAATATCTGATCCGGGCAAGAACCGGCACCGCCGATCCAAAGCAAAAGCAGAAACTGCTGCAACTAATTACGTTTTTCACAACCAAAGAGAGCGGACTTTCGCTGAAAGATGCCGAGAAAGATCGCGTTGGCCGCGTCAACACCTTGGCCGAGAGCATCGGAGTAGACGCTTCGTTGGAGGATTCCTTGGGCGAAGATTCTCTGGGAGACGCGGAAGTGTTTTCTGATGGAACCACTTCGCCTCCGGTACAAGTCACCGAGGCCGCCCTGAAGAGCGGCGCGACTTCACCAGTCCGCGCCAGCAACACCAGCGCGGGGCACCGCGCAAGTTTGTGTGCCGCGCTTGCTGAACTGAAAGGCACTCTGGCGGCTACGCCATCGGGCGCTTTCGATCTGGCGAATTGCGCGGAGATCAACGGACGCGATGCCGAGGCTGTGAAATTCCTCGAGAGTTACCTGGAGATGTCTCCGGAAGCGCTCGACCGCAAGGAAATACATGTGCGCATCGCCGACCTTAAATCGCTCCTCGCCTTGCCGGGACAAAAAGGAATCGACGTTCGTCGGGTCTACGCATCACTGTATGGCTCTCTCGCGGAGCGCAGATACGATCGTTCGCTGGCGGATTTAAATAAGGCTGCCATTCTGGACGCTGAGTTTCCGTTGACGGCGTGGCGCTTGGCGCTGCTTCACGAAGCCATGGGCAATGTGGAGCGTGCGAAGGAAAATTTCACGCGCTATCAGCAATTGGCGCCGGAGCAGAGCGCCAAAGACGAGGCCGCACTGCATGTGAGCACGCTGGATGCGAAACGCAGCAAGTATGACGAGGAAGTGGACGAAGCTCAGGAGATCATTTCGGATTTATTTAATCGCGCCATGAATCTGACCTTCAACGGACCGGAAAATCGCAGCGCTTTGCGAGCCAAGCGCGCCCGCACTAAAAAGAAAGACGACCAGAGCAAAGCCCGCAATAGAATCGGCGGCTTCGCGATTCCCTACGCCTTCGCGCAGCAGCAGCTCGCGCGCGCCAGCGAACACCTGCAGATCGCGCTGGCGCTCTTTCCGCTGGGCGCGGAAGCCAACGAATTGATGGGCCTGGTTTTCATGCAGGCCAACGACGGGCGCATGGCTATCAGGAATTTTGATGTGGTCGCCAGCCAGGGCTTGCCAGTTTCGTTTTACGCCGAGATGCGCGGCCGCAAACAGGACCAGGCCGTGAAGTGCGAGCTGAATCGCGATCGCATACGGCTGATTTATCTTTCGTCATACGACAAAAAGGGTAAGGTCGCGCCGCCTGCTAAACCCGCCGGCGAAGACGGCTTGGGCGACTTGGTCGTAGAGCCCTTTGCCACCCGCCGGCAGAATTTTGACGCGCTCGATTTGAAGCTCGCTGACATCAAAAAAGTTGAGACCGATAAAGGGCAACTGAAATTGAAACTCGCGCAGCAAGACATTACCCTTTCTCCGATTTTTCTTCCGACGTTCCTCCCGGTGGAGGGCCCGCAGGCGCGGCGTTTCGCAAATAATTACACGCGATTGTTTGTCCGCTATCCCGGGCTGGAAGATTCCAAGCTCGGAACCGAAGGCATGAGCGGTGGCGAGAAGTTTAAAATGGGTTATGACAT
>JALYLI010000109.1 GCA_030774335.1 Acidobacteriota bacterium
GGTTGTCGCTTGGCGCTGGCACAGGACGCCAGGCCTGCGGAACCTCGCACCAGCGCGCACGTGCTGGACCAGAGCATCGCCGGGGTGGAGAACGAATTTGTTCCCGCAGCCGAGGCCATGCCGGAAGGCAAATATTCGTTTGCGCCCACCAACGGCGAATTCAAAGGGGTGCGCACCTTCGCTCAGCAGGTGAAACATGTTGCCGCGGTCAACTACATACTCGGAGCCGCCATCTTGGCAGAAAAACCGCCGGTCGAACTGGGCGGCGAGAGCGGCCCGGATTCGATCAAAACCAAAGCGGATATTGTGAAATTCCTCAAGGAGTCGTTCGCGTATTTCCACAAGGCCGTGGGTAGCATCAATGAAGGCAATCTGCTGAATCCCGTCAAGAATCCTTTCGGCGAAGGGATGGCTACGCGACTGGGCTTGGCTACTCTGAACGTGGGCCATTGCTTTGACCACTACGGGCAGATGGTGGAATACCTTCGGATGAACGGCATCGTACCGCCTGCCAGTCGCCAATAACTGTAAGGGCCGGTGGGCCACAGATTAATTTTCAAGAACGGCCGCATCCTTTGTGATTTTCAAAAGATGCGGTCGTTGACACTGAATTTTTCGTCTCCCACATCTATCCAAATCAAACCAGCTTCGATCTCGTAAAACCCCACCGGTACACATCGATCAAGCAGTAGGAATATTCCGGGAAATGAACTATATGTGTACCCGGCATTCTCTGAAACGACACCAGCGCCCGGTGATCATGAGCAATGCCAAAACGCCCCGGCAATTCTCAAAATAAATTTCATGAGGATGGGTACCATGAATAAGTTGAGACTTTCTCTTTCGTTCAATGTCATCGGCCTGCTTCTTTGCGGACTGGCGCAAGCTCAAGTTCCCACTTCGAGCAATGATACGGACCGCGCCAATACATTGCTCAAGCAGATGACGACTGAAGAGAAGATAGGCCAACTCAACCAGCCCTTCTATCTAAAGCTTCCAATTCCTGGCGTGAAGATTGATCCGGTGTCCTACGAAGATCGTGTCCGCCGCGGCGATGTGGGTTCATTCCTGTTCCTTACCGATCCCAAGGAAATTAATCGCCTGCAGAAGATCGCCATGACCGAGCAGCGCTTGCGCATACCGATTCTTTTTGGCTTCGACGTGATTCACGGCTTTGACACGGAATTTCCCGTGCCTCTGGCTACCGCCGCGTCCTGGGATCCCGCGATGGCCGAACAAGCGCAAGCGATTGCTGCGGAAGAGGCCGCCCACGCGGGTGTGCGTTGGACCTTCGCGCCGATGTTGGATATCGCACGAGACCCGCGCTGGGGACGCATTTCCGAAGGCGCGGGTGAAGACCCCTACCTTGGCGCGGCGATGGCGCGAGCGCAGGTACGCGGGTTTCAGGGAACGCCGGAGAATCCCCGCCCCTTCCTTGCCACTCTCAAACATTTTGCCGGCTACGGCGCTGCCGAAGGCGGAAGAGACTACGACGCGGCATACATTTCGGAAGAGCGGATGCAGAACGTTTATCTCCCTCCCTTTCGCGCGGGAGTTGAGGCCGGCGCGGCCACGGTCATGAGCGCCTACATGGATCTCAACAGCGTTCCGGCGAGCGGCAGCGTGCACCTGCTTCAGGAGATTCTTCGCACGCAGCTAAATTTCAAAGGATTCGTCGTGAGCGACGCCTTCGCCGTCGGCAGCCTGGTGACGCAGGGTTTTGCCAGTAACGGCACAGATGCGGCACTCCGCGGTGCGACAGCTGGAGTGAACATGGACATGGGCAGCGCCACCTATCTGGAGCAGATGAAGGCGCTAATTGATAAGGGGCAGCTCAGCACTTCGCAGCTCGATGATCTGGTCCGCCCCATACTCGCTGCAAAGTATCGTCTCGGCCTCTTCGAGCACCCGTATGGGGATGCCACGGAACAAACCCATTCCGAGATGTTAGCGAAGCATCGTCAGGCAGCAAGAACTGCCGCGGCCCGTTCTGCTGTGTTGCTTCGAAACGAAGGCGCTCTCCTTCCACTGGCGAAAACCACCCGGCGAATTGCGGTGATTGGACCACTCGGCAATGCCAAAGCCGACATGAACGGACCCTGGAGTCTGACCGCGAAAGCCGAAGATACCGTTTCTGTCTTCGAAGGAATTCGCGCAAAATTTCCCGATGCGCAAGTGGAATACGCAGAAGGCGTGCAAATCGCCAAGACGTTCCCCTCATCATTCGATGACTTCCTCGGGCCGAAGCTAAAGAAGCCTTGGAGCCCGCAAGAGGTTGGCCGTCAGTGGACGGACGCGGTGAAACTGGCCGGCAACTCCGATGTGGTCATCATGACCTTGGGAGAGTTGAGCCTCATGGATTTCGAGTACGCGTCGCGTTCTTCTCTCCGCCTTCCCGGAAAACAGCAAGAACTACTCGAGATAATCCAATCGCTGGGAAAGCCTGTGGTCCTGCTGCTCTTTACCACGCGGCCGCTCGATCTTTCCTGGGCTTCGGAGCACATCCCCGCGATCATGGATTGTTATTTCGGCGGCACGGAAAGCGGAAACGCGGTCGCCGATCTTCTTGTGGGCGATGCTGTACCCGGTGGGAAGCTGCCCGTCACCTGGCCTCGTAGCGCAGGACAAATTCCCATCTATTACGCCTACACGAATTCACATAAACCTTACGATTCCGCGGACTTCACCTCTCGCTATTGGGACCTTCCAACCACCCCTCTATATCCCTTCGGCTATGGTCTTAGCTATTCGACCTTTTCCATTTCCGGCCTCCACCTGAGCGCCAAGACCGCTCCGCTGGATGGCTCGATCACCGCCACGGTAACAGTTGCAAATACCGGCACACGTGCGGCGGACGAAGTCGTCCAACTGTATCTGCACCAGCGTTTCGGTTCGGCATCACGACCCGTTCGTGAGCTGAAGGGATTTCGTCGCGTCACCCTGCGGCCTGGTGAAAACCAGCAGGTCAACTTCACCATCGGTCGCGACGAGCGAAACTACTGGAGCGCTGCCAAAAATGGTTGGGTGGTAGAACCTTCTGACTTCGACGTGTGGGTTGGCAATAATTCGCAAGCGACCCTGCATGACACTTTCTCCGTCGTGCGGTAGGAAGTGCCTGGAAGCGGCGTAGCTCTGGATGAACAGATCAAGCGGATTCAAGCGGTCGGTCATCGTGTTGAATCGGAGACCACGTGAGCACATCTCTCGGACTTCCTCATCACTCCGCGCTCATGCAAAACTCTAAACATGTCGCCCCCACCAACCGGCCTTCAAGACCTCGCCCAGCGCTACACCGCCGCCTGGTGTAGCCAGAGCGCCGCCAGCGTAGCCGCGTTCTATTCCCCCAACGGCTCACTCTGTATCAACGGCGGCACCCTGGCACGAGGCCGCGAGGCCATCATCACCTCCGTGCAGGAATTTATGACCGCCTTTCCGGATCTCCACGTCCACATGGACAATCTCATAGTCCAAGGAGACGACGTCGTGTATCACTGGACCCTCACCGGAGCCAACACCGGACCCGGTGGTTCCGGCAAGTCAGTGCGTATCACCGGCTTCGAAACATGGAAGCTCAGCCCCCACGGCCTGATCGCCGAATCCCAAGGCACCTTCGACCACGCCGACTACCAACGCCAACTACTCGCTTAGCAGCGTCACACCGCGTTGCAATTCAGCGATTCTGCGGACTTTGCCGAGCCCCTGACGAAAAGCACCTGCCACTTCCTCAACGCCCAGGGCATTAACTACTCTCTCTCCTCGCTCTACGATCTTCTAGCCAGCGGACGCATCTCGCCCCGCCGCGCTTCTACCATGGCCTACATCAGCAGCCTCCTCCTCCGCTCCCTCCCGGCCATTGATAACGACCGTTCCAAGTTTTTGCGCCAGCATATACAAGCCTTAGCGCAGAACGGGCGCAGCCGGTTTGAGACATGTCAGCGGGGCGAAGCGAGGCTGTTCGACGGTAGTGGCGGCAGAACTGATGGCGTGAATCAGTCTGTAATTAAAATCCACGCCATCGTAAAAATCCTGCACCTCGATGCGTTCATCTTTACCGTGCGCGCGATTATCGCCTAGCTCAAAAAACATGCACGCAATCCCAAAAGTCGGAATCCCCGCGATGCGCGTGAATTTTCCGTCGCTCGCTCCCGCGGACATGGTCGCCACCAGTGGCACACCCGGCCACTTTTCTCCAATCGTTTTCTCCATGGCTTTCACCACCTCCGGCAGCAGCGCCGAAGGCGGTACCGTTACCGCCGGCACAGGGTTCCCGTCGGAGCCCAGTTGCGGCACGAGGGTCACTGTCACTTTGGGATCTGCTGTCACCCGCTCCAGTGTTTTACGCACCTCTTCGGGATTCTCTCCTGGAAAAATCCGGCAGTTCACATTCGCCCTCGCCATCTGCGGCAAAGCGTTGTGCGCGTGCCCGCCGGACAGCAGGGTCGCCACGCACGTGGTTCTCAGCAATGTGTTGTAGTAAGGAGCAGCCGCCGACAAGCGCGCCGCTGCCGCTTCATCGATAGGTTCCTTCGCCACCGCTTTCAAATCCGCGGAGGAATTGCCCGGAGTAATCTCCGCGGTGCGTGCAAAAAAGTTACGCGTAATTTCGTTGAGCCGCACCGGAAAATCGTACTCGCGTAATCTGTCAAGAGCGGCAGCGAGGTGATAGATGGCATTGTCGCGTACCGGTTCAGAGCTGTGGCCGCCGGCATTCAGCGATTCAAAAGTGTAGTCGGCGTAAACCTTTTCGCTGCCCTGCATGGCCGCCATCAGCCGCTTGCCGTTTTGCTTTATGAACTCGCCGCCGTCCAGGTTGATGCAGTATTCCGCATCCACCCAGTCGCGGTGTTCTTTCAGCAGCCATGCCACGCCGTTGTAGCTGCCGCCTTCTTCATCGGCCGTAAGCGCCAGAATCAGATCGCGGTCGGGAACGTAGCCTTCTTTCTTCAGGCGGATGAAATTCGTCACCATTATGGCGTCGCCCGCTTTCATATCGTTGGTGCCGCGCCCGTAAAAAAATCCCTCCTTCTCCACGAACTGGAATGGGTCGGTAGTCCAGTCCTCGCGCCGCGCTTCCACCACGTCAAGATGCCCGATAAATAAAACCGGTTTCCGCTTTCCTGTTCCGCGCAGCCGCACCACCAGATTTTTCTTTTTCTCGTTCGGCCCCGCCAAAATCATCTCCTTGTCGGTGAATCCCGCCTCGCGCAACCGTTTTTGCATCGCTTCCGCGGCAGTGCTCACGTTCCCAACGGAATCAGTGGTGTTGATCTCAATCAACTCCTTGAAGATGTCGCGCGCCATCCGGTCAGTCGCCGTCGAATTCGGCCCCTGCGCTTGGCTCGTCGCCGCAAACACGACCACGCAGACTATCGCCACTATTGTCACTACTCTTCCCAGGAAATTTGTCATGTGCAGGATTTTCTATTCTTTTGCGCCGCCGCGCCACCTAAGTTTCATCTCAACAATTTATTAAAGATATGGTGCGCCCAGCGCCTGAGCGAGGTATGATGCCCGACTTTGCGAGGTTCGAGCGGAATATTCGGCTGGCTGGAGTGCTGCCTTCGCCTCAGTCAGCCAAAAGATAGATTCAGTTTCTGTGCGTCAAACGGAGCCATGGAGGAACACCAGCATGATGGCCAGGCACTCGGGGGTGTGTGGTTGGGCGGCGGTGGCCGCCGCGTTGGTGTTGGCGACGGGCGCTACAGCGGTTCGCGCCGAGGCTTTGCCATCGGCATTGAAATATGAATTTGCGCGGACGGTGGCCGCGAGGACGCAGGAAGCGGATCAGGATAAAGACAATAAGGATGAGAAGAAGGACGACAAGAAGGATGACAAGGACAAGAAAGACGAGAAAAAAGGCCTACCGCTGAAGTCTGACCGCAAGATCACTTTCACAACCGATGAAGGCACGTGGCTCTCGCTGGATGTTTCGCCCGACGGCAAGACTATCGTTTTCGAGCTGTTGGGTGATCTGTACACGCTGGGGATCGATGGCGGGCAGGCCAAGCTCATTTCCGGCGGCATGGCGTTTGACAGCCAGCCAAAGTTTTCGCCTGACGGCCAGTGGGTAACATTTGTGTCAGATCGCGAAGGCAGCGAAAACCTGTGGATCATTCATCCGGACGGTACCGGCGTGAAGCAGGTATCGAAAAATACCGCGGATGATTTCACTTCGCCATCGTGGACGCCCGACGGGAAATATATTGTGGTTTCCAAACTGCCGTTTGGCATCGGCACTGGCGAGATCTGGATGTACCACGTGGATGGCGGGACAGGCGTACAAATCACCAAGTCCAAGCCGGCTCCCACGACGCCACGAAAGGAGCGCCACAACGCCATGGGCGTGGTGGCTTCGCCGGACGGGAAATATTTGTACTACGCGGTGCGGCAAGGACCATTCAGCTACAACTCCCAACTTCCGCTATGGAAGATTGTGCGGCGTGACCGCAAGACCGGCGACGAAGATGAAATCATCACGCAACTGGAAAGCGCCTTTCGCCCGGAAGTGTCGCCGGACGGGAAGCGCTTGGTTTACGTCACGCGCTATGAGACTGAATCGGGCTTACGTTTGCGCAATCTTGAGACCGGCGATGACCGCTGGGTGAAATATCCGGTTACGCGCGACGACCAGGAAGCGCTGTTCACTCGCGACGTTTTTCCTGGCTTCGCATTCATGCCCGACGGAAAAGAAATTGTTTATAACCAGGACGGCAAAATTCGACGGCTGGATTTGGCTTCCGGAAATGAAAAAGTAATTCCTTTCAGCGCGCAGGTTTCGCATGACCTCGGACCCAAACTGGATTTTCCCCAACGAGTCGAGGAAGGTCCGGTGAAGGCGCGTTTGATCATGGACCCGGTGGAATCGCCGGACAGCAAGAAGCTGGCATTTTCCGCGATGACCCACGTGTTCACCATGGACCTGCCGCACGGCAAACCGCAGCGTTTGACGAGTGGAAACGGGCACGAGTTTCAGCCGGCGTGGTCGCCCGATGGAAAATCCATCGCTTATGTCACGTGGTCGAGCGAAGGCGGGCAATTGTGGAAGGCGCCGGCTGGCGGCGGAACTCCTGTGCAACTTTCCAAGTCGCTCGCGGTGTACAGCAATCCAGCGTGGTCGCCGGATGGAACAAAAATCGTGGCGCTGCGCGGAAATGCTTACGACCGTGAGAATAGCGAGTTCGACGGCGGGCAAACCGGAAACGCCGACCTGATCTGGATTCCCGCGGAGGGCGGCGAAGCGAATTTGATTTTGCCAGCGCGCGGAGCGGGCGGCCCGCACTTCACTCACGACAAGGATCGCATCTACGTTTATACGCCGCAGGGGCTGGTGTCGCTGCGTTTCGACGGCACGGATCGCCGCACGCACTTGCAAGTAAAGGGACAAGGCGCGTTTTTCGCCGAGGAACCGGTCGCTGCCGATGATGTGCAAGCCAGCCCGGACGGAAACTGGGTTCTGGCGCACGTCATGAACCAGCTTTATCTGATCGCCATGCCAGTGGTGGGTGGCGAAGCGCCGACCGTGAACGTGTCGTCCGCAGCGGTACCGGCGAAACGTTTGACGGATATCGGCGCGGATTATTTTGCCTGGGCCGATGACGGAAAAACCATTACCTGGGCAGTGGGGCCCAGCCTGTTTCGCGAGCCGCTGACCGCGATTTCGTTTGAGCCCACGAAAGAGGAAAAGAAAGAAGCGGAGAAAAAAGAAAGCGAGAAGAAAGAATCGGACAAGCAGCATGACGACGCGAATAAAGAGGGCAAGAAAGACGCAGACAAAAAAGAAGACAACAAGGACGAGAAAAAAGAGCCCAAGAAATTAAAGGAAGAAGAAAAGAATGTAGAAGAGATTGCCGTAAGCGTGGAGGTTCCTCGCAAAACTCCAAAAGGCAGCATCGTGCTGCGCGGCGCGACGGTGGTGACGATGAAGGGCGACGAAGTGCTGAAGAACGCCGATATCGTCATCGAAAATAATCGCATCAAGAGTGTGGGTGCGCGGGGCAGCGCTCCTTCTGGCGCCAAGGTGTTCGATGTACGCGGCAAAACCATCTCACCGGGATTCGTGGATACGCACGCGCACTGGACGGAAATTCGCCGGGGCATTCTGGATACGCAGAACTGGTCGTTCCTGGCGAATCTGGCGTATGGCGTTACCGCCGGCCTGGATGTGCAGACCGGGACGAATGACATGTTCGCGTATCAAGACCTGGCGGACTCCGGGGACATTATCGGGCTGCGGGCTTTTTCCACTGGACCGGGGGTTTTCTCCGACAATAATTTTCAGTCCATGGAAGACGTGAAAGGCGTGCTACTGAAATACAGAAAATACTACGGCACGCACAACATCAAAAGCTATATCGTGGGCAACCGCAAGCAGCGCCAGTACATGGTGCAGGCGGCCAAAGAACTGGAAATGATGCCAACCACGGAAGGCGGGCTGGACCTGAAACTGGACCTGACGCACGTGATCGACGGATTCCACGGCAATGAACACACGCTACCAATCACGCCGCTGTATAAAGATGTGATTCAAATGTTCGCGCAGTCGGGAATCGCGGAGACGCCCACGCTGATCGTGAATTACGGCGGCCCGTTCGGCGAGGACTACTGGTACGAAAACGGCGAAGTGCATGACAACGTTAAGCTGAATCATTTTACGCCGCACAAAATCATTGATGAGAAAACGAAGCGGCGGCTAGGATGGTTCCGCAAAGACGAATACGCGTTTCCGAAATTGTCTGCTCAGATGGCCAAACTCGAACGCGCCGGCGGGCTTGTGGGCGTGGGCAGCCACGGCCAACTGCAGGGCCTCGGCTACCACTGGGAGATGTGGATGCTGGCGAGCGGTGGGATGACGCCTATGGAGGTGTTGCGCTGCGCTACTTCGAATGGATCGAAAATTATCGGCAGGCCGCAGGATCTTGGCTCCATCGAGCCGGGAAAATTGGCCGACCTGGTGATCTTCGACAAGAATCCGCTGGACGACATTCACAACACCAACACGATTCGGTGGGTGATGAAGAATGGCGAATTGTTTGAAGGCGACACGCTCGATCAGGTGTGGCCAGAGCAGAAAAAGCTGGAGCCGCTGTGGTTCTGGAATAACTATGACGCGCCGAAGACTGGCGAGGCGTTGAGTTACGGGCCGACAGTGCAACCGTAACGCGGGAAATAGGTGGGGCACCCTCCGTGTTTTTTTTGACCGCTGAATTAAATCGATGGAGCGCTTAATCAAATAGCGACGGCTGTTTTTTTTGCGCGGCTGGCGCTGAAGTTGATGGCGTCACTGTTGGCGCTGGCTCAGGTAGCGGGGGCAATCCTTTTTGGCGCCACAAATCGCGAAAATGCCGGATGGTTGCGGGTCCATTTCCGGCGTAGTGATTGTTGGCGTATCCGTAGATGATGATGCCGCGCTTTTTGATCTGGTAGCAGAAGTCCACCCAGCTGCGCAGCTCGCTGGTGCGATCCACGATGGTTTTGTCCCACGTGGTGGTTTGCAACTCGATGCCTTTGCGGTCCCCGAGCCAGCGGATATACGTCCACCCGGTAGTGATAGGATCAAACTTCTGCAGCAGTTCTCCGGGCCGGGGCATGTAGGGCAAATCGGGCAGGACCAACGCTATCTCATGCTGTCGCAATAGATCTGCGAATTCCGCATCTAGCCATTCGGGGTTGCGAATTTCGACGGCGTATTTGCGGGCGCGCGGCAGCTTTTTTAGAAACGGCACAAGCCTGTCGGTAAAAGTGTGGCGATCTGCAAACACGCCGGGACTGAACTGGGGAAACTGAAAAAGAATCGGCCCCAGTTTGGGGCCAAGTATTTCCATGGTACTCAGGAACTCGCCAAGCTCGACGTCACAATCCACAAGAATTTTGTCGTGCGTGATGCTGCGCGGCGTCTTGATGGCAAAAATAAAATTGTCAGGGGTTTTTGCCGCCCAATTGGCAACGGTGCGCGCTGAAGGGCAGCCGTAGAGGGTTGAGTTTACTTCCACGCTGTCAAATTTCTGGGCGTAAAACGATAAGTAATCCTTTGATTTGACACCCGCAGGATAGAACGTGCGTTGCCAGCCCGCCGCGGTGAACGCAGACGTGCCCAGATAAATTTTCGGCTCAGATTTCGGATCGTGGTTGGACTGACTCACAGACTTAGCTAAGCAACGCGGTGATTTGAGCTAAATGGTTGAGGTCGTGGCCGGCCATGGTTTCGAGGATGGTCTTGAAGGTCATGGTGCCGCGTTCGGGATGGGTGACGGCTTTCGGAAGCGCGGCGGGAACGGCGGAGCGAACGAACAAAAGGTTCCAGCGCCTGATGGCGGCGAAAGTGTCGAGACCTTCCTTGGCGGTGCGGTCTTCGTAAGCGGCGGCGAAGGCGTCCTGGTCATAAGGCTGAATGAGGTGATGCTCTTCCGCGATGGTCTGGCGGAGGCGGAAGGCGAACGCGGTTTCGGTGTCAGCCAGATGGCAGAGGATGTCGCGCACGGACCATTTCTTTGGTGAAGGCCGCTGTTCCAGTTTTTCATCGGTAGCCGTGACGATTAATTGCTCGAGGCGATCGGGTGTGGTGGCGAGGATGGTGAGTGGATCTTCCTGCTGCAGGAAACGAGCGTAGGGATTCAGTTTTTCTATCTGGTCGTCTTCCACGAGTTGGCCTCTCATTACCGAATGGCTGGATATGATAGCGGAAGTTGGGCGAGGCATCCCACCCTTGCAACACCCAAACCCCTTGGCTGCGACGCGGGGCAAAGACCAGGCAAAAAAACAAAATCAGGATTTGGAAACGGTTTTGGCTTGGGTGGCGCGGTACCACTCGAAGGTGCGTTGCAGCCCTTCTTCGAGAGCGACGGTGGGCTCATAGCCGAGGACGGCGCGGGCGCGAGAAATGTCCGCCTGGGAGTCGCGGATGTCGCCATCGCGCGGGGGATCGTAGCGCGGCTTCATGGGCTTACCGGAAATTCTGCCGAGGGCTTCGACGACCTGGTTCAGATTGATGCGGTCTCCGGTGCCGACGTTGAAAACTCGTCCGGAAGCCGCGGGCGCTTCGCAGGCAAGCAGATTGGCCTGCACGGCGTTGTCTACATAAGTGAAGTCGCGTGATTGCGTGCCGTCGCCGAAAATTACGGGCTCGGTTTCTTCCAGGAATGCGGTGCAGAATTTGGCCATCACGCCGGAATATTGCGAACTAGGATCCTGGCGCGGGCCAAAAATATTGAAGTAGCGCAGGCAAACATTTTCGAGTCCGTAGCAGCGGCCGAAGGTCTGCAGGTACAGCTCGCCAACATATTTGGTGACGCCGTAAGGAGAGATGGGCTGCGGCTCCATGCTTTCCACTTTGGGCAGCGTAGGCGTTTCGCCGTACGCGGAGGAGGAAGCGGCGAAGACGACCCGTTTAACCTTGGCATCGCGCGCGGCAACGAGAACGTTGAGGGTGCCGTCAATATTGATGCGATTGGTTTCGATGGGGTCCTTCATCGAAAAGGGAACCGAAGTGCGCGCGGCCAGATGAATTACATAATCGGCCTCAAAAATGGCCCGGCGGATAATTTCGATGTCGCTGATGCTGCCTTTGATGAACGTAATTTTATTGCGCACTTCGGCGAGGTTGTCTTCCTTGCCGCCGGAAAGATCGTCAAGCACTACCACGCTGTGGCCGCGGCGCACCAGTTCGTCAACAGTATTTGAGCCGATAAAGCCGGCGCCGCCGGTCACAAGGTAGCGCATAGAAAACCCCTCCTATAAATGCTCCCGGCGCGTTCCATTTTGCGGGAGACTACGGCACCCCTGCAAAGACGCGGGGTCCGCATTTTGATACGCTCAAAGATGATTCGAAGCCGCGAGCGAGAATTATTGTACGACGGGAAGTTTACGGCGCAAGGGACTGTTTCAAAGGAGCGACACGCATAGACTATGAGCCATCGGATAACCTTTGGGGCGGTGCTACTGGCGTTGCTGGCGGGCGGGGCGGTGCTGTTTCAGATGCACAATCGCAAGGAAGTTTCCCGGGCGTCCACGGTGATTACTGCACCGCCGCCCGCCGCGAACGCGCTACCGGGGCAGCCCGAAAATTCCAATATGCCGGCGCCAACTTCCCCAACACCGGGTGAATCCACCGGTGCAGCGCCTGGTGCTCCCGCCGAAATTAAAAAGCCCGCAGCGCTGATGGAAGCGGGCTCACCGTTACGTCCGGGGGAGACGTGGTTGTATACCGCGAACGTATCAAAGCTGAACAGCGTGGCGAATCTGCAGCTAAAGGTGGCGGAGAAGCGGAATGTTTTGGGAAAAAGCGCGTGGCATTTGCAGGCATTCGCGCATACCGAGAATCCGCTGCGGATGGTGTTCGCGCTTGATGATCAGTTTGATTCTTACAGTGACGCCTCCACGCTGGTGAGCCTGCAATACGAAATGCATCTGAACGAAAAAGGGCAGATTATAAATTCCGTACAACGCATGACGGCTAGCGGACGTGAACCTGCTCTCGCCGATGCGATCGCGGTGCGCGTTTTGCCGGGGACGCGGGATCCATTGGGCATGATGCAGTATTTGCGCACCGTGGACTGGTCAAAAGTGCCGGAGGTGCGCAGCCCGGTTTACGACGGGCATAAGTTGTATGACGTGCATGCCCGGCTGGAAGCGCGAGGCGAACCGGTTACCGTGCCGGCGGGAAATTTCAGCGCGCTGAAAATTGAATTGCGCGTTCTGGATAACGGCGCGGAGATGAAGGATGCGCACTTTGTTTTGTATCTGACGGACACGGATGCGCGGGTACCGGTGCTGCTGGAGGCGGTGATGCCGTTTGCGGTGGCCAGAGTAGAATTGGTGAAGGCGCAATAGCGCAAACTTTTCGAAAGACAAAAGCGCCAATAGGGAGATTGGCGCTCCAGGCTAGCAGAGTACGATGCGGTCGCGGTGGCGCATGACGCGGCGCGTGGCGTTGCGGGTGTCCACTACAAGCTTGGAGCCGTCCACAATGGCGGCGTAATCGTAGCTGGTGTGGTCCGTGGCGATTACAACGCCATCATAGTTCGCAAGGGTCTGCGCGCTGATGGGCACGGACTTCATGTGTTCGTAATTGTAGTGGCGCATTTTGTGAAGCTGCGGGAAGTGTGGATCGTTGTAGTCAAACTCTACACCGCGCTGCTTGAGCAATTCCATGATTTTCAGCGAGGGTGATTCGCGTAGATCGTCCACGTCTCTCTTGTAGGCCACTCCCAGGATCAGCAGCTTCGAACCCTTCAGGCTCTTCTTATGATTATTGAGCGCGGCGGCGATGGCATCCACGATGTGGTAAGGCATGGCGGTGTTCACTTCGCCGGCCAGTTCGATGAAGCGCGTTGAAAAATCGTATTCGCGCGCTTTCCAGGAGAGATAAAAGGGATCCACCGGTATGCAATGCCCGCCGAGTCCGGGTCCAGGATAGAAGGGCATGTAACCGAAGGGCTTGGTGGCCGCCGCGTCGATCACTTCCCAGATATCAATATTCATGCGCAGACTGAGCATTTTTAGCTCGTTCACCAGCGCGATATTCACGCAGCGAAAAATATTTTCGAGCAGCTTAGCCATTTCGGCGGCGCGCGTGGAGCTGACAGGAACGACTTTGGCTACGACCTGAGCATACAGCGCCAGCGCGGCGCGGGTGCTGGGCGGATTGATGCCGCCGACGACTTTAGGAATCTGCGCCAGGCCGTACTGCTTGTTGCCGGGATCTTCGCGTTCGGGTGAAAAGGCCAGAAAAAAATCGCAGGGAATATTTTCGTTTTGCGGCCCGGTGGCAATCTTGCAATGAAGTCCGGTTTTTTCGAGAATAGGGAGGACGAGCTCTTCGGTCGTGCCCGGATAGGTGGTGGATTCGAGTACGACCAACTGACCTTTTTGCAGATTGGGCTGAATGGCCAGCGCGGTTTGCTCCACGTAGCTGAGATCGGGTTCGCGGCGTTCGTCGAGCGGCGTGGGAACGCAAATGATGATGGCGTCGCATTCTTTCAATTTTTCAAAATCGTTGGTGGCGCCGAAGTGCTTGCTGTTCACAAATTGCTGGATCTTGGTTTGCTGGATGTGCTCGATGTAAGATTTGCCGGCATTGAGCATGGACACTTTTTTAGGATCGGTGTCAAAACCTGTAACTTTGTGGCCGGCTTCGGCGAAGCGCAATGCCAGGGGCAGCCCCACATAGCCGCAGCCGATAATGCCGACTTTCAGCTGGGCGCCTTTGAAAAACTCGGGTTTCCGGTCGATGGGCATGAATTCGTGTTACTCCTCGTTCGATTGTCAATTGCTCTTTGACCGCTAAGCGGTTTGTTGAGGTACAACGGCCCCGGAGGGCGGTGAGCCAGGACAATTTAGATACTACCAGCTTCCGCAAACACAAAAACGAACGCACTGCGGCGTTGTTTACAGCTTGTTTACGGGTAATGGCGCTTGCGCGCGGGATGAGCGAAGATTAAATGGGAGTTAAGGGCGTGCCGGAATCTCTCAAACGATGATCGATCTGCATTGCCACATCCTGCCAGGGCTCGACGACGGTCCCAAGACGATGGAAGAATCGGTGGAAATGGCGCAGGCGGCCATCGCCGGCGGAACCACGCACATTGTGGCTACCCCACATTCCAACAGCCAATACTTTTTCGATTACCCAAAAATTCGGTCGTTGTGCAAGGAATTACAAGCGGAGGTGGGCGACGGTCTGAAGCTGGCAACCGGATGCGATTTTCATTTGAATCCGGAAAATCTGGCGGCGCTGCGGGCGCAATCTCCACGATTTTGCATAAACCAAAAAGACTACTTGCTGGTGGAGTTCAACGAAATCGCGATTCCTCCAGCGCTGGATCAGACGCTGCATGAAATGCAGCTAGCGGGAGTGCGGCCGATCATTACGCATCCGGAACGCAATCGGCTGCTGCGCATCCGGCCGGAGCGGCTGGCGAACTGGGTGCGGCACGGTTGTTACGGGCAAGTGACCGGAGGCGCGTTGACGGGGCGATTTGGACCGAGTGCGCAGAAGGATGCGATGCGCTGGATTGAAGCAGGTTTGATTCACTTTGTATGCAGCGATGCGCACAACACGAGTTCCAGGCCGATCCAACTGGGTCCGGCATATCACCTGGTGGAAAAAGAATTCGGGAAAGAAAAAGCGCGGGCACTGTTTGTGGATAATCCGCTGGCGGCGTTTGAAGGCGGTGGACTGCCACACGTTCCAGAACTGGAAGACGAGCGGGTGCAGCGGCCGCGCAAGCGATTTATATTTTTTTAAGTTGTGTCTATCAACGCGCTGGAGCAGGGACGAGCGGCAGGCCGACCCAGGCGTTCATCAGGCCCAGGACTTCTCTTACGACATCCAGAGCGTCGTGGGTGCTGCGCCACCAGTGCTCGGGATCGAAGGGATCTTGAGAGGCGGCCCGAACAATGGCACGGCTTTCGTCATGGGTGAGGACACGCCACAAAGTGCGAGTGCGCCGGGTGTGCGGTTTGGTGGTGACGATAATCACGATGCGCAGGGGCACGGCGTTTAACGCACCCTTGATCGCCACGATTTCATCGGCGGTGTTCAGAATGGGCGGTTCCAGGACGCGAATGGCCTTGGTGGGCACGCCTTGTTGCAGCAAAATTTTCTGGTTGTAATATTCTTCGCCAAAATATTCGACCCCCATTTCTTTTAGTGATTTTCCAGGTTCTGTGGAATGCGTGAGCCAGACTTCGGGGGCGTAGCCGGCGCGATAGAGCTTGGCGGCTTCCAGGGCGCGCTCAGGCATGCGGCCGCTGAGGACGGCGATGGCTTGGGCGTGATCGAGAGGATCTTCGACCACCAGCCACTTTCCGACGTAGAGAAAGCAAATTATCGCAGCGAGGAATACCAGCAGTCCCAGCAGGCCGCCGGAATTCCTGGTTTTCGGCCGCCTCGCGGCAGCAGTTTCGGTGACCTCTTTGCGAAAGGTCATGAGAGTTGAGGCATCGTACTCTTGCGCTACGGAAGTGGTCAATCCACCGAGTGCACGTTAAACTGGCAAATAAGGATTTTGGAGGGCTAATGCGAGCAGTTGTCACGGGTGGAGCGGGATTTCTGGGGTCGCACCTTTGCGACCGACTCCTTGCGGAAGGATGGGAAGTGCTGGCGCTGGACAACATGTTCACCGGTGCAGAGAGTAACGTTCGGCATTTGAGGGGAAATCCAAAATTCAAGCTGGAAAACAAGGATGTGAGCGAGACTGCTTCGCTGGACGTCGAGGGCGAAGTCAGCTACGTACTGCATTTCGCTTCTCCCGCCAGCCCGCCGGATTATTTGAAGCATCCCATCGAGACGATGAAAGTGGGCTCCATGGGCACGCAAAACGCGCTCGAGCTGGCCTTGCGAAAGAATGCTAAATTTTTCATGGCCTCCACCAGCGAATGCTATGGCGATCCGGAGATGTCGCCGCAGAAGGAAGAATACTGGGGGCACGTGAACTCGGTGGGACCGCGCTCGGTGTACGACGAAGCCAAGCGATTTTCTGAAGCGTTGACCATGGCCTATCATCGCCACCATGGCGTGGACACGCACATCGTGCGCATCTTCAACACCTACGGGCCGCGCATGCGGCTGAACGACGGGCGCGCTTTGCCGAATTTTGTCTACCAGGCGCTCAGCGGCCAGTCGCTGACAGTCTTCGGAGACGGCAAACAGACGCGGAGTTTTTGCTACGTGGATGATTTGATCGAGGGGATTTACAGACTGATGCTTTCTGACGAGCACTTTCCCGTGAACATCGGCAACCCGCAAGAAATTACCATGCTGGAATTCGCGGAGCGTATTTGCAGGCATTTTGACAACACCCCGAAAATTATTTTCGAGCCGTTGCCGCAAGACGATCCCAAGCGGCGCTGCCCGGACATCAGCAAAGCAAAGCGTTTGTTGAATTGGGAGCCAAAGGTAAACCTGGAAGAAGGACTAAAGCGCACGCTGGAGTACTTCAAGGAAGCGTTTGCGAGCCAGCCGGCGAGTTAAAACGCGATTAAACAACGGAAACGGGGCGTTCAGATTTCAGCGTATCGCGGCCGAAAGAATAGTATTCGAAGCCCAATTCGCGCATGACGGCCGGGGAATAAAGATTGCGGCCGTCCACCACCAGCTTGCGGGCCATCAATTTTCCGGCCCGCACCCAGTCAAGATTGCGAAAAATATCCCACTCGGTACAAACCAGGGC
>JALYLI010000110.1 GCA_030774335.1 Acidobacteriota bacterium
GGACGTAGCTGTATAAATTGAGACTTTGTGGGTTGCCAAAGTTGGCATATGGAACGCCCATAGGGGCCGCCGACCAGTCGGGCGTCATGAATCTGCCCATAGTAGACGAATTGTATCTGGCTCCGAAGTTATCGAGGCCAGATTCCGTGTCGAGTTCTTTACCGGTGAATTTCAGTGGGGTGCCGGTTGTCCAAGCGGTCAGAGAATTCCCGATCACTGCCCCATACTTATTTAAGGAACATTCAGAAGGGAAAAAAGGAGAAAAAATCTTGGTACTAGTACATTTTCTGAAAGTCGTCTGGAGGAATTTACCCACAAAGGGAAAGAGAGAACAGGAGACTAAATCCAGTAGTTCACATCGTTCCGAGTTTTGAGAACTGCTTGAACGAAGCGGAAAGTGGCCGGGGCGAGTCACGCAACGCAATGGTTGATACGGGCATTGGGGAATGATCGACGCTTGGGGATTGTGCGCTGCAACGGTTGTTTGAACCGGTGTTGCGCTCCGTGAGTCAGGTACCAGTTGACAGGCGACTCTCGCCCTCACAGCTTTTTCGAGCGTGCGCACGCAGCGAAACAACGCCGCACTGCACACGACGGAGATTGCGGTCGCAAGGGCCAGCGCCGCTGAGATCGAGTAGGCATGATGATCGCACCCAACGCCGCACCAAAGAACATGGCAACGACCGACCCAACTCTTGTCGCCAGCCTCGAGTTGTTGCCGTTCGTGAGCGAAGAGTCCGCACCGATGCCCGTGATCGTTAGTGTCAAAACCGTTGTCGTCAGATCGGGTATTGCGAGCTTGCGGACAGCGGCATTTCGTGTGCCCATCGCGAGCGCTGTTAAGGCGATCAGGGCAAACGGTTGAAAAAAATGTTCCAGCAAGTCGTGTTTGTACCAAGAGTGTGGTCCAGCACCTTCGCGTAACCTCACCACACAGCTCATAATTGAGCGAACCGGCAGCACGACACACGCTTGGGCGAAATCTTTCGGCAGACGTGATGTCCGTTTGCAGAGTGCCACGAGGAAGCCGAGACATCGCGATGGATCGCAAAAAACCGCGCCGTGGCGACTCATCAGGAGTTCGGAAAATGGAAACCGGCGTCGACAGCTTGGCGGTCCCGCTGCTGTCACGGTAGTCGTGGAAAAATGTTGGAAGACCGCAAACGAAAGGTGAATACGGAGAGAACTTGGCTCTCGTGCTTGATCGCAACTGCTTGAGTCTCCTCGGAAAACTCAGGTGTCGGTTCGATTCCGATAGGCCGCTCCATACTTTTCAAGCATCTACCTTGCAACCCTCCCGGTCCGCAATTCTCCACCGCAATCTCGTCGGGTGTTGGTGAATGTCGCCTAAAATGATTATCCACGCGCGCGGGATGGAGCCAATCGCACGCAGAACGCCAACCCGCAGAGGAGCAGCACCGCGCCCCACCACACATTGGCGTGCAGGTGGTAAAGCACAACTTTCACCTCCGGCGGATGCGACATTTCATAAAGCCCCGCCACCAGAATCAACATACCGTTCACCAGAAGTGAAATTCCAATAAAGAACCAGATCGAAATTGCGCCGCCTGTTTTCATGTGCTCACCAGAACATCACGTTGAAGATAACGAACACGATGGAAACAACCACCGCCCAGAAAGCAGGCCGGTGCACCAAAGAAACGTGTCCTTCAGTTGGTATGTCGGTCATGCCCATGACCAGGCCGCTCAACTCGCTAACAGGTTTGGGCTTGGTAACCATACTCACCGCTACCGTTACAACCACGCAGACCAGCCAGGACCACAATGCACGATACATGTTTTCCGCCATATCTTTGGCATGGCTGGACAGCGCGACATAAGACAACGCTGCCGGGTCGATTTTTACCCACGCCCACATACCGATCGAAGAAGCCGTCCCGGCCAGCAATCCCCAGAACCCACCCGCGGGGGTAGCGCGTTTCCACAGCATGCCCAGGATGACCGTTCCAAACAGTGGCGCGACAAAGAAGCTAAACAACGCCTGCACATAATCCATGATGCTGAGAAATTGCATCACCAGGTAGGCCGTCCCAATACTGATCAGCACACCGATGACGGTGGACCAGCGGCCCATGCTCACATAATGTTTGTCGCTGGCATTTTTCTTGATCAGCGCGCCGTATATGTCGTAGGTCCACACCGTGGAGAAAGCACTCACGTTACCGGCCATGCCGGACATGAAACCCGCGATAAGCGCGGTGATTCCCAGACCGAGCAAGCCCGGCCCGCAGTAGCGCGCCAGCATCAGCGGCAGAACTTCGTTGTAGCTATGTCCACCGGTGGCGACGGCGACCGATTCACCAGTCAACTTAACCGGCAGAACCGCAAGGGCCAGCAATCCCGGCAAAATCACAATAAACGGAACAAACATCTTGAAGGCCGCGCCGATAATCGGCGCCATTTTGGCGGAACGTAAATCCTTGGCGGTCAGCACTCTTTGCACCACGAGAAAATCGGTGGTCCAGTATCCGAAAGAAATGATAAAGCCCAAACCAAAGACGATTCCTGTCCAGTGGATGCCCATGGGGTTATCACTGAACGAACCCAAAGTCGACCACAGATGGGTGTACTCGGCTGAAGCGTTGGCAGTCACCTGCGCCTGCAGGTTTCGCCATCCACCGGCCTCCACCAGCCCGAGAATCGGAATCAGCAACGCGCCGGCCCAGATCAGGATGAACTGCAGCACCTCGTTAAAAATTGCCGAACGAAGTCCACCCAGCGTCACGTACACTGCCACCGTCAGCGAAGACACCCAGATGCTGAAATTAATGTCCCAGCCCAACACTACTTTCATCACCAGCGCCATGGAGTACATGTTGATGCCGCTCATGAAGACGGTCATGAGCGCGAAAGAAATCGCCGATAGCGCGCGTGAAGCCTCGCCGAAGCGCAGCTTCAAGTAGCCCGGCACCGAATGCGTTTTGGAAATGTAGTAAAACGGCATCATCACGATGCCCAGGAAGAGCATCGCGGGAATCGCGCCGATCCAATACCAGTGCGCGGCGAGAATTCCATACTGGTATGCCGCTGCAGCCCAGCCCATCAGCTCCAATGCCCCAAGATTTGCAGAGAGAAAACTAAGTCCGGCGATCCAAGCGGTCATCTCGCGGCCGGCTAGAAAGAAATCTTCAGCGGTATTGGAGCGGCTCTTCAGGTAAAAACCGATGGCCAGCACCAGGATGAAATAGAAGACGACGATGACCAGATCAATTGCCGAAAGCCGTACGAGTCGTGGTGCCGCTACAAGCGCCAGAACACCCGTCATGCATCTCTCCTCGGTTCAGCTTTCTTTGCCAAGAGATAATACCTGTCATTCGCTGGATTTCTTCAAGCAATCGAGGCCAGAAAATCGCTTAGCATACCATCTGGCACCAAATCCCTATGGATAAGCACTTCATCGCCGTCGGAACGAAACGCGGACCTAAGCTCGATGCCGTTCACGACGCATTGAATCAATTTGCCCACTTGCTGGTACCAGGTGCGCAATTTGAAGTGAGGGGCTTCGATGTCGACAGCGGAGTCAGGCACACGCCCTTGTCCTCTGCGGAATCCATGCGCGGTGCCAAACAACGCGCGGAGGCGTTGATGCGCATGGCGGTAACTGCCGGCGAAACATATCAATATTTCATCGGGATGGAGGGTGGCCTCGAAGTCGCGCACAGCGATTCGGGCGAGCTATCAGCTGAGAAAATCCGCCCCCGCGTTTTTCTGGAGAGCTGGGCGTACGTCAGTGACGGTACCCGCGGCTATTTTGGTCGCAGCGGAGCCATCGAGCTCCCGGAAGCGCTCGCCGGTGAAGTGCTCGAGGATGGCATTGAGCTCGCCGCCGCAATCGATAAATTTGCAGGAATGGTCGGCATTCGAGATAACCAGGGCGCGTGGGGCGTTCTGTCGCGCGATTTGATTACGCGGCGCGACGCCTTCCGCGTGGCCTTGCTTGCGGCGTTCGCTCCGTTCTACAACGCTACTTTGTTTCGCACCGTCAGGGCAGCCGGTTAATTTAATGAGATACTAGGTGACAGTTTTCTCACTGTCGGGACAAGAAGGACGAAACCGTGGACATCGTCAAAGGAAACATGGGCTGGATCGAAGTCGTTGTCGGCCCCATGTTTTCGGGTAAGAGCGAAGAGCTCATCCGCCGCCTGCGCCGCGCGGAGTTTGCGCGCCAGCGCGTACAAATTTTCAAACCGGCCATCGACCAGCGTTACGCCGCCAATGAGATCGTTTCGCATTCAGGCCTGGGCATCGCTTCCGAGAATGTCACCAAAGCCGCGGAAATAATGGAAAAGGTGCACGCGCGCACCGAGGTCATCGGCATCGATGAAGCGCAATTTCTGGGCGAAGAAGTAGTAGACGTGTGCACCAAACTCGCAAATCTCGGCAAGCGCGTCATCGTCGCCGGGCTGGACACCGATTACCTGGGCCGGCCCTTCGAACCGATGCCGCGCCTGCTGGCCATTGCCGAAGAAATCACCAAGTTGCTGGCCATTTGCGTACGTTGCGGCAATCCGGCCGTGCACACGCAGCGCCTGGTTGAAAGCGAAGAGTTGGTGGTAGTCGGCGCTGGCGGCATCTACGAAGCGCGCTGCCGCCGCTGCTTCGAGCCCAACTTGTCGCTCGCGCAGGAAAGGAAAGACAGTGGACCCCAATTGATCATTCGCACCCGCCAGGCCACTGCAACGAGTTAACCTTAAGCACGAATGCATCTAGATAAGTCACACCGGCCGATTTAGCTCTGGGTCGTCCAGCAATCGTGACGTTAAGATAGTCTGTCTCTCTCGACTCCAGGGAAAATCATGATTATTGAGTCTCGGGCGCCCACACGCGTGGATCTTGCCGGTGCGACCCTTGATATCTGGCCGCTGTACCTTTTCCATCCCGGAGCATTAACGGTTAACGCCGCAATTTCCCGTTACGCTTCGTGCGTCATCGAAACGAACGCTTCCGGCCATGAACAAATCAAATTGGTATCGCGCGATACCAGGCGAGAAGAAACATTCGCGTCACTCGCGGCTCTCGCTAAAGCAGGCCGCTACCGCCTTCCTCTCCTGGCCGAAATCGTAAAGTTTTTTCAGCCGCAGGGAGGCTTCACGCTCACTACCGACTCCGAAGCTCCCGCAGGCGCCGGCATCGGTGGCTCCAGCGCCATGGCCGTAGCCATCTGCGCCGCGCTCGACCGCTTCACCGGCGCAGGCAAAAGCAAGGAAGACTGGATCCATATCAGCCGCGACGCCGAGGCTGTAGTAATTTGCGTGCCTACCGGGACCCAGGATCACTATCCCCCGGCCTTCGGCGGAGCAGCGGCCATTGAACTACCCGCCGGGGGAGAACACCGTGTGGAGCTGCGCCTGAATCTCGATGAACTCGAGTGCCGCATCGTAGTCTGCTACACCGGCAAGCCCCGCCAGCACGGCATCAACAACTGGGAAGTGTTCAAAGCACATATCAACGGCAAGCGCGCGGTGCGAAACAGCATGGAAAAAATCTCTAAGGTGGCCCAACTGCTTCGCGTGGCTCTTGAAGCCTCCGACTGGAACGAGGCCGGTCGCCTCATGCGCGAAGAATGGTTTTTTCGCAAACGCAATCTGCCAACTATTTCCACCAAACTCGTTGATCGCGTCATTGATGATTCGCGCAGAAAAGGCGCCCTCGCCGGAAAAGTTTGCGGCGCCGGCGGCGGAGGCTGCGTAGTCCTGCTGATCGAACCCGACGCCCGCGCAAAAGTGGAAACCGCCATACGAAATGCTGGCGCCGAAGTCCTCCCCGTAAAGATCGACCGCCAGGGCGTCCAGGTATTCTCGCGGTAATACACGATACGGTATGCCCGACACGACGAATTGGCGTGTAAGGATTCACTGGTTAAGGTTAAAAAGCTCAGGTTAAAGCCCCATCTAAATAACCCCCACCTTTTGTGCCAAAGAGTTCGGATTTGCATGAAGGGAAAGGGGATAGGTGTGCCACAAGAGCGCGCAAGAGTCCCCAAGTTGTTGAAAGCAAAGGAGCACGCTCTTTCACAAGAGCGCAAGAGTGTGGATGTTGTTGAAGGGAAAAGAATTGTGGGCGGAAAAGTATCCGCAAGCTGCTTAACGGGGACGGAAAGAATGGCGGATGTGGTTGAATTTAGTTTGCTTTGACTTAACGCGACGCGTTGAAGAGAAATTTCGGCGTTGCGCAGTCCGACTTTTTGGCAGAAGCGAAGGAGAGGGGAAGAGGTGTCGGCGCGCCCGCCACGGCGGGTAAACTTCGGTCGGAATGATAGGTCTGGGCGTGCGGAGAGTAGGAGGGTGGAGCGAGGTAATCGATCTGCGCCGAAGCATTTTGCTGGAAAGATCATTCGTTCTTTTATATTTTACTTGTTCGATAACGTAATTACTACTGTACTGAAGGACAGAATGTGGTGTGATTGGGACGACGGTACTTGTGGAAAAAGCCGGTGATGTCCGATTGTTGAGGTGCACGACAGAGAGAACAGCAGGTCCCACGGCCGCGCTTTCAGAGATGACGACGGGTCGCGTCGCTTCCATGACCGATCTGACCGGCCCGAGTTTTTAGTCCAAGTGGAGTGAGAGAGTTTTATATCACAGCCAGAGGCTGTGAAGATGGATTTGCTCTCCAGGGGCTACAGGCCGCGGGGGCAGGCGGCCTGTAGCCGAGCGCGCTGTGCGGCCGCTTCGTGTTGTACTCCACTCGCCATTTTTCGATCACGATCTGGGCCTCCTTCAGCGAATAGAAAATCTCTCCGTTTAAGCACTCATCCCGCAGCTTCCCGTTGAAACTTTCGCAGTACCCGTTTTCCCACGGACTTCCCGGCTCGATATACAGCGTCCCCGTGCCCACTTTCGCCAGCCACTTCCGCAGTTCCTCGGCGACGAATTCCGATCCATTGTCCGAACGAATGTTTTCCGGAATTCCTCGGAACAACATCACATCCGCCAATGCTTCGATCACTTCGTATTTTCCCAGTCGCCTGGCCACACGGATCGCCAGGCATTCCCGGGTATATTCGTCGATCATCGTCAGCATGCGAATGCTTCTTCCGTCATGCGTTCGCGCGCTCACGAAGTCATAGCTCCACACATGGTTTGGCCGCTCCGGCCGCAACCGAATGCACGAGCCATCATTCAGCCACAACCTCCCTCGCGGCCGCTGTTTCTGCGGCACTTTCAGCCCTTCCCGACGCCAGCTGCGCTGCACCCGATCCTTGCCCACCGGCCAGCCCGCGTCTTGCAACAGTGCTGTGATCCGCCGGTAGCCGTAGCGACCGTATTCACTGGCCAGTTGGATGATCGCTTCGCTCAGCGCATCTTCATCGATTCTTCGGATCGCGGCATAGCGTTGTGTCCTGCGCCACTGCCCCAGCAGCCGACAGGCATGCCGCTCGCTCACTTCGTATCTCTCGCGCGCATGCTCTACCGCACAACGCCGCCGCCCAGGGCTCAGAAGTTTCCCGAAGCCACATCCTTCAGGATTTGCTTCTCCAGCGCAAGCTCCGCCACCAAACGCTTCAGCTTGGCGTTCTCCCGCTCCAACTCTTTCATTCGCTTCGCTTGATCTAGTTTCAGGCCGCCGTACTCTTTTCTCCAGCGGTAGTACGTCTGCACCGTGATTTCAGTTTCTTTGCAGGCTTGTGGCGTGGTCTTCCCATTCGCAATTTCCACTTCCACCTGCCGCAGCAGCGACACGATCTGCTCCGGCTTGTATCTCCTCATCGGCATGTCCAGCTCCTTTACAGAGTGATTCTCTCTCACTCCCGCTGGACACATTCAAGCCGGTCACGTCA
>JALYLI010000111.1 GCA_030774335.1 Acidobacteriota bacterium
GGGTCGTTTTTCTTGGGTTTTGAAGGCGGCCCGTCCTGCGTTTTTTGGATGATTACTGGTTTCCGATGAGATTCTTGCGCCGATGTTGCCGTGCAAAATGTTTGAGCCGCGAATAGAACAACAACAATCTGGGAGTGGCGAACGCGATTCCTCATAAATATTTTCTCCCCAATTCCCGATCACTTCAAGAGTGTCAACCACTTTCCATGCGGGATAATAAGCACCTCCCGACAGGTCAAGTGCCGAAACTGTCCTACTCCGAAAACATGCCTTTAGCGCGTTGCGGCACAGCCGCCGGCGATGGAGGGGACGAGTAAGACGCGGTCGCCGTCCTTGATGGCGCAGGCTTCGCCGCCGAGGAAGCGAATGTCTTCATCGTTGAGATAGACGTTGAGGAATTGGCGAATCTGGCCCTGATCGTCGCGGACGTGGCGGCCGAGATCGGGAAACTTGGCGGTCAATTCGTTCAAAGCTTCGGCGATGGTGACGGCGCTACAGTCTATCTTGGGCTGGCCGTCCGTAAAGCGGCGGAAGGCGGTGGGGATTTCAATGATTACGGACATTTGGAAGACTCCTCGCTCGGACTTTACGTCCAGCTAAATTTTAAACTTCAGTGAACGCGGTCAATCTAGATGAATAAATGGTCGGGGCTCCGCGCGTCACAAAATCCCCACTCGTAAAGGCGACGAGTGGGCACCCACGAAAAATTCTACGACACGTTCATTTCAGACCTTGTGCGCTTCGACAACTGGGGTGCTGGCTGCAAATTGCGCGTCCATCAGCGCTTCGAAAGCTTCCAGGCGTGGAGGAATGGCATCGCTAAGCGGAAATTCCCCGACGATGGCGTCCGTGGTTTTCAGTCCGTTGCCGGTGATGCACACGACCGTTGTTTCGTGCGGCGCGATTCGACCCTGGTCAATCAGCTTTTTCGTTACGCCGGTGGTTACGCCGCCGGCGGTTTCGGCGAAGATGCCTTCCGTTTCAGCGAGAAGTTTGATGGCCGCGACAATTTCCGGATCGGAGACATCGTCAGCCCAGCCGCCGGATTCGCGGATTTGTTTGATGGCGTAAGGGCCGTCCGCGGGATTGCCGATGGCCAGCGAGCGTGCAATGGTTTTCGGTTTCTGCGGCTCGAAGCGCGACAAGTTGCGTTTCACGCCATCGGAGATGGGCGAGCAACCGGTGGCCTGCGCGCCGAAGTAACGTACGGGGCGCGGTTCCACCCAGCCGAGGGTGACCAGTTCGCGAAAGGCCTTGGCAATTTTGGTGATAAGCGAGCCGCCGGCCATGGGCACGACGACATTGTCAGGAAGTTTCCAGCCAAGCTGTTCGGCGATTTCGTAACCGTGGGTCTTGGAGCCTTCTGCATAGTAGGGACGGAGATTCACGTTCACGAGGCCCCATTTGAAGCGGTCGGCAATCTGCGCGCAGAGGCGATTGACGTGGTCGTAGTTTCCATCAATGCGCACGATGCGCGCGCCGTAGACGGCGGTATTTAAGACTTTTGCCGGCTCGAGGTCGGCGGGAATGAAAACGCAGGCGTCGAAGCCCTGCTGAGCCGCCTGCGCAGCCACGGCATTGGCAAGATTTCCCGTCGAAGAGCAACCCACGGTTTCAAATCCAAATCGGCGCGCGGCTGCCAGGGCGGTGGCCACCACGCGGTCCTTGAACGACAAGGAAGGGAAGCACACCGCATCATTTTTGAAATAGAGATTTTTAATGCCCCATTCGCGGCCCAGCTTGCGCGAAGCCACCAGCGGAGTGCCGCCTACGGCATTCGGGCCGACGTAATTGGCGGGAAGAGGCAGGAGTTCGGAGTAACGCCACATGTTGAAGTCGCGGCCGGCGAGGCTTTCGCGGCGAACGGTCTTTTTGAGGGAATCGTAATCGTAGACAACTTCGAGGGAGGAAAAACATTCTTCGCAGAACGAACGTGGTTCGTTGCCCCAGGTCTTTCCACACTCTCGACAGCGCAATTCGTACAGGTCAGCCATCTCTCTACCTCTTGAATTTTCGGCGCGGAACGAACTGCATGTAATTGGGGGCGCAGCAGGAGGGTGAAATGGAAAAACCCTCCGTGCCAAAGTGCTCGGAGGGTCTCAGAAAATCTATCTGGGATGCTCGACCAGCTCTTTAGCAGTTTTTTACGTGGAGCAAGTTGCCCTAAATCGCCACGTGCGCCGCCACTTCCGGCTACCCTTTTTATGAGGCATCTGAGCGCGGATGTCAAGAGGTACGGGAGAGGCGCGGTGCTATTCCCGGGGAAGAAATTTAACTCGCCCGCGGTTAACAACCTTGATTTCGAACACAGCAGGCCATTGTTTGCCGGTCACGAACAGCCGGTCACGCAGAGGATCATAAGCGATACCGTTCAGCACGGATTCGGCATCCACCTTCTCGCCAAAGGGTAGTAGCCCCGTGAGGTCGATCCAAGCGATCACGTGACCGTCTAGAGGCGAAATGCGCGCGATCCTGTCCGAGTGCCAAACATTCGCGTAGATCTCACCTTTTATATACTCCAACTCATTGAGCTGATCGATGGCCCGATTTCCGTCTTTAACAAGAAGGCGGCGGGTCTCCTGAAAAGTATGGGGGTCGCGAAAACGAAGCGTTGCAGTGCCGTCGCTGGTGATCAGTTCTTTTTCGGTTCGCGTCATCCCCCATCCTTCGCCGTCATAAGTAAACTGTGTAACAGGTTTCAGGGTGGCGCGGTCGTAGACGAAGCAAACGTGCGTTGTCCAAGTCCATTCAAGAAGGTATGGCCCCCAGTCCACTATGCCCTCTCCGAAGTAACCCGAGGGAAGCTCGTGACGAAGAAGAAGCTTCCCTGTGCGCGGGTCAGTGGACATCACGGCCGAACGTCCCGCACGGCCTGTGCCTTCGTAAAACACGCCATCAAGGAAGAAAAAACCTTCGGTGTAACTTTCCGTCGAGTGCGGATACCTGGCAACTAATTTGTATCCGTTCACGGGAGCAGATACCGATGTGGGTCGGCTATCTCCCAGAAAGGCAGCCAGGGTGAGCAACAGAGATAGATGACCAAAGCTGAATACCATAGGTGAGAAAAGAGCTGGGATGCAGAAATCGGATAAAGGTAATCTAAAAGTATTACAACACAATTGGGGTTTGATGCGTCCAACAGACGGTAAGCAAAGTGCAGGCGGCGAACTGAGCAATCTGGCGCCCCGTCCTTTTGGACAGTGTTGCATCCGGCGCAGAAGGTGTCCGCAGCAACCTGGTCAGATTTGCGGTGTTATACTTCATATGTCGGCGGTGAAGTGCGTGTTTCAGCGCGTCCGCCCGGCAAAACAGGAGCATCAAGATGGGTGAGCAAGTGAAAGAACTCTTTAACTGGGCGCGCCGCCGCAAGATTATGGCGGCATTTTTCGTGGCCCTGACGCTGGTAGTAGGGATACTGATTGGTTCCGTAGTTTCCGGGCGGGTTTCGGCGGTCAAGAGCACCGCTTTCGCCGGGACCAATGCGACGCCACTGGCGGTCCCCGATCCCATTCCATCCTCGAATTCTTTTTCCGGAGTTGTGAACCGCGTGGAACCGGCGGTAGTGAACATCGCCACTACGCAGGTGATGGAGCGCCGCTCCCCTACAACCAAGAGGAAGCGCATGCAGCCGGACGATCCCGACGATCCGATGCAGGATTTCTTTGACAAATTTTTTGATGGGCAGAAAGACGGCCCGGCGCAGGCGGAGCGGAGCCTGGGCTCCGGCGTAATCGTGGACAAGCGCGGATACATCCTGACGAATAATCACGTCGTGGACCAGGCCACCAAGATCCAAGTGCAGATGCATGGCGAGAATGCCCGCTACACGGCGAAGGTTGTAGGAGTTGATGAAGACACGGACCTGGCAGTGCTGAAGATCGACGCCGGCAAAGAGTTGCCGACGGCGCGACTGGGAAATTCCGACGGCGTGCAGGTGGGGGACTGGGTGCTGGCCATTGGCAGCCCGTTTGGACTGCAAGCGACGGTGACGGCGGGGATCATCAGCGCGAAAGACCGCGCCGGTTTCGGACATCAATTTCAGCGTTTCCTGCAAACGGATGCGGCTATCAATCCGGGAAATTCAGGCGGCCCGCTGGTAAGCCTGGCCGGCGATGTGATCGGTATCAACACCGCCATCATCACCGGTGGCCGCGGCTACGAAGGCGTGGGATTTGCGCTGCCGTCCACAACCGCGATCAATGTTTACAATCAGATTATTGCGCAGGGCCGCGTAACCCGCGGATCCATCGGGGTCAGCTTCCAGGAAGACCTGGGCACGAACGTAATCACGCTGAAAGCGTTGGGCGCTCCCTACGGGGTGGTGATCGAAGGGGTCGAGCCGGGCAGTCCCGCGGAAAAAGCGGGCTTGAAGGGTGGCGACGTAATCACCAGCGTGAACGGCACGCCAGTGAAGTCGGGCAACGACCTGGTGAACCCCATTTCGATGGCTCCTATCGGCAGCAAGGTGAAGCTGACTTATTACCGCGACCGTTCCCAGAAAGAAGCCACCGCGACGGTTGAAGACCGCACGCGTGTATTTCCGAATACCGCCGGACGCATGGGCGACCAACGTGGAGGCGAAGCCGCTCCCGCGGAGTTCGGTTTGCACGTGCAGGAATTGACGCCTGATCGCGCGCACCGCTTCGGTCTGGACACGCAAAAGGGTGTGGTGGTTACCGAAGTTGATCCTGCCAGCTTCGCCGAAGACATCGGCTTCGGGCGCGGCGATGTGATTGCCGAAGTAAATCACCAATCCATTGCCTCGGTGTCGGACTACCGCGAGGCGATCAGAAAATTGAAAGCGGGCGACAACGTGGTTTTCAAAATTCTGCGCCATCAGGACGCCGACCGGGTGCTGACGGTATTTCTACCTGGCGTGGTTCCGGTGGAAGACAAACGATAAACCCCGAGTAAAAACTATGAGGCGACACTTAAGGCCGACGCACCTGATTGCTTTGTCCCTGCTGCTGGTCATATTGGGTGTGTCGGCAGCTTCCTTGCGAGCGCAGACGCGAGCTACGGCAAAGAAAAAAACGCAGCAAACCGGTTCGCGCAAGGGTAAAGCAGCGAAGCGCGCACCGGGACGCCGCGATAAAGGGCAGAAAGCGCCGACACCAGAACGCGTATCGGAGATTCAGCAGGCATTGGCAAAAGATGGTTCGTTCCCTGGCTCACCAAACGGGAAGTGGGACGATTCCACGGTTAGCGCGATGAAGAGATTTCAAGCCGGACATGGCTTGAACCCCTCCGGAAAGCTGGACGCCAAAACCTTGCAGCAATTAGGGCTGGGCTCGCGCACGGCCGGGATCGCGCCACCCATGCCTTCAGCGAAAGTTTCTTCCGCCAGCAGGCTGCAAGCCGGTAGCGAAGTTCGCAAGCCGTAAAATATCCGCCTGCGATTTCGTGTTTATCGTGTTTTCCCACGCGCGCCACGGGTGTGATCTGCGGCCAAATCGATTATCATTGTAGGTATATCGCTCCGCAATCATTCCAGCGTTAGAGCTTTCTTCCGGGAGGAAGTATGGCAACGGCAGCTTCGCCTCGCGTGTTCAAAAACTTTATCAATGGCGAGTGGGTGGATTCCCGCAGCCACAATTCTTACGAAAATCGTAATCCCGCCAATACCGATGAACTGGTGGGTATGTTTGTATCTTCCACGTCGGAGGACGTGAACGCGGCCGTGGACGCCGCGAAAGAAGCGTACAAAACGTGGCGGCTGGTGCCGGCTCCCAAGCGCGCCGAAATTTTATATCGCGCGGCGGAATTGCTGCTGCAGCGTAAAGAGGAGCTCTCCAAAGACATGACCCGCGAGATGGGTAAAGTTTTGGCCGAAACGCGCGGCGATGTGCAGGAAGCCATTGATATGACCTATTACATGGCTGGCGAAGGGCGAAGACTATTCGGCCAGACCACGCCGTCGGAATTGCCCAACAAGTTTGCGATGAGCGCGCGGCAGTCCATCGGCGTGTGCGGCATGATTACGCCTTGGAATTTTCCCATGGCCATTCCGTCGTGGAAAATGATGCCGGCGCTGGTGAGCGGAAACACGGTGGTGTTGAAACCGGCGGAAGACACGCCATTATCTTCGTATCATTTGCTGCAAATTTTGACGGAAGCGGGGTTGCCGCACGGGGTGGTTAACCTGGTGAGTGGCGACGGGCCGAGCGCCGGGGCCCCGCTGGCGAACCACAAAGAGGTACCAGTGATCAGTTTTACGGGTTCGACGGCCGTCGGGCGGATTATTGCGCAGGCGTGCGCGCCGGACTTCAAGCATTGCAGCCTGGAGATGGGCGGCAAGAACATCATCATCGTGATGGATGACGCAAATCTGGACCTCGCGGTGGATGGCGCCATCTGGGGTGGATTCGGCACGAGCGGGCAGCGCTGCACTGCCGCCAGCCGTGTGGCGGTGCACAAGAAGGTGTATCGCGAATTTATTTCGCGATTCGTGGCGCGCGCAAAGTCTCTGCGCGTGGGCGACGGTTTGGATGCGGCCACGGAAATGGGCCCGTGCATCAACGAACAGCAACTGAAAACGGTGATGAATTACGTGGAGATCGGCAAGAACGAAGGCGCCAAGCTGATGACCGGCGGGAATCGCCTGGACAAGGGCGCGCATGCCAAGGGTTGGTTCCACGAGCCGACGGTGTTTGGAGATTGCGCTCCCAACATGCGCGTGGCGCAGGAAGAAATTTTTGGGCCGGTGGTTTCGGTTATTCCGGTGGACAGTTTCGAGCAGGCTATCGAAGTGGCCAATGGAGTGCCTTACGGTCTCTCCGCTTCAATTTACACGCGCGATGTGAATCTGGCCTTTGCGGCTATGCGCGATTTGTATACCGGAATCGTTTACGTCAACGCGCCGACCATTGGCGCGGAGACGCATTTGCCGTTTGGCGGCACCAAACAGACCGGCAACGGACACCGCGAAGCGGCCATAGCGGCAATTGATTTTTTCACCGAGTGGAAAACGATGTACATCGACTACTCGGATAAGTTGCAGCGCGCGCAGATTGATAACGCGGAGTGACGCGAGCTAACCGATACAGCAAGACCGCCGGAAAAAGCCCCACCCTTGCAAAATCCGCAAGGGTAGGCCACCCAAGTTCAACGGCCGAGACGAAGAACGGCGCAGCGCGGCTAACGTTGACGGTACTTGACACGCTTCCTAGAATATATGGATGGGCGCTTTCACCGGCCTTACGTGTAGAGTGCTGATATGAGGGATGCTGCGCTACAGGAACGGCGGAATCGCCAGATTCTGGCGGATATCGTTCGGACTTACATTGAGACGGGCGAACCGGTATCGTCGCGCGCGATTTCCAAGCGCTTCGAGGAAACCCTCAGCACCGCCACCATCCGCAACGTGATGGCGGATTTGGAAGATGCCGGGCTGCTGTTCCAGCCGCATACGTCCTCGGGCCGAGTGCCTACTGCGGCTGCCTATCGGTTTTTTGCGCAGGAGATAGCTTCCCGCGCGACTTTGAGCATTGAGGATCGCGACTGGATCAAGCGCGAATTTAACGCGGCGTCGAGTTCGGAAGATATGACCGAGCGCGCCGGTCACGTACTGGCGGAAGTGTCGAGCGGATTGGGAATTATTGTATCGCCGCCGTTGGCGCGAACCGTTCTGGAACACGCACGGATGTGGCTGCTCCCGGACGGGCGTGTAGTGGTGGTGCTGATTTCGCACGGCGGCGTGACGCGCGACAAGATTTTGCGGCCGCCGCGCCTGTTTACGCAGATGGAGCTCGATAGCATCGCGGAATTTTTGAACCAGCACTATGCCGGCTGGACGCTCGAAGCGATTCGCGGGGACTTGCTGCAGAAACTGGCGACCGAGCGAGAGCGTTACGAAGGTATCGTGCAGAGCGCGCTGACGCTTTGCGATCCCGCGGTGTTGGGCGAGCGCGCTGCCTCCCGCGTGCACGTGGAAGGCACGGCACAGATGATTGGCGCCACGGAATTCGCCGACCAGACGCAACTGCGTGATTTACTGTCGGCAATTGAAGAAAAACATCGATTGGTTACGGTGTTGAACGCCTGTATAGATACCCCCGAGCCGGTGTTCGTAAAAATCGGCGTGAAAGAGATTTCGGCGGCAGGCGAAAATCTGGCGTTAATCAGCGCTCCGTACATGAGCAATGAGCTGGTGCAGGGGTCGCTGGGGGTGCTGGGACCGACGCGCATGCCGTATGAGCGGGCCATGACGGCGGTGGCCTACGTAGCACAGCTTTTCAGTGAAGCGCTGAGCAAGATTTGAAGGATTTCTGGCGGAGGAGAGGCTGGACCGTGAACGGAAAAGATTTTAAAAAGGACGCAGAAAATAATCCGGAGAATATTTCGCCGAACGCGAGCGAAGACACCCAGGAAGTTTACACCCTGGATGCTGACGACGCGGCCGCGGACTCCGACATCGGGAAACTTGCCAAAGACCTGGAAGATTTACGGCAGACGCTTTTGCGGCGGCAGGCGGATTTTGACAATTACCGTAAGCGCGTGGAGAAGGAACGGTCAGAGGATTCCCGCAGGTCCACCGCGCGCGTAATCGAAGGATTGATTCCGGTGGTCGACAGTTTCGATCAGGCGCTGGCTTCGCACCGCGAGCCGGAATACGCGAATTACCGCAAAGGTTTTGAGCTGATTCACAAACAACTTATAGATAACATCGCCAAACTGGGCGCGGAACGCATTGAGCCGGTGGGCATGACGTTTGATCCGCACATGCACCAGGCCATGGATCGCACGGAAACGACGGAGCAGGACGACGGCACGATCCTGCAGGTATTTCAGCCGGGTTACGTTTTTCACGGGCGTGTTCTGCGTCCCGCAATGGTGCGCGTAGCGGTTCACCCCAGCGCCGCATCAAAGATGGCAAACTAAAATACTTCGGGAGTTTGCATGGCTCGATCTACGCAAAAAGATTATTACGAGATTCTAAGCGTCAAGCGCGAGGCTACGATCGAGGAGATCAAGGCCTCTTATCGCCAGAATGCGCTGAAATGGCATCCGGACCGCAATCCCGTGAATAAAGCGGAAGCGGAGATTAAATTCCGCGAGTGCACGGAAGCGTACAGCGTGTTGAGCGATCCGCAAAAGCGGCAGGTCTACGATACCTACGGGCACGCCGGGCTCTCGGGGTCCAGCATGGGCGCGGATTTCAACAGTTCCGTGTTTCAGGACTTCCATGATATTTTCGGCGACTTTTTTGGATTCGAGGATTTATTTTCCGGCGGCCGGCGTGGCCGCGGACGCACGCAGCGCGGCGCGGATTTGCGCTATGACATGACGCTGACGTTCGAGGAAGCCTCGGCGGGAGTCACCACCAAGGTTAAATTGCCGAAGCAGGAGTTGTGCTCGGCGTGCAATGGCACCGGCGCTAAAAAGGGCACAGGAGCCACCAGTTGCCAGACCTGCGGCGGCCGCGGGCAGATGGCTTACCAGCAGGGATTTTTCACCATTACGCGCACTTGCCCGGCGTGCCAGGGCGCGGGACAGATTATTCGCGAGCGTTGCCTGGAATGCCATGGGAATGGCCGGGTGGAACGCGAAAAGATCATTGAGCTGCGCATTCCGCCAGGAGTGGATTCCGGCACGCGGCTGCGCGTAACCGGCGAAGGTGAACCTGGGCCGAATGGTGGGCCTCCGGGCGATCTGTACGTGGTGCTGGATGTGAAGGAGCACCAGTTTTTTGAACGCCGCGGCGCGGATTTATATTGCACCATTCCGCTGAGCGTGGCGCAAGCTGCGCTGGGCACCGAACTTCAGGTGCTGGGATTAAACGGTGAAGAAAAGCTAAAAATTCCCGAAGGCACGCAGAGCGATGCGGTGTTCCGCGTCAAAGGCAAAGGCCTGCCGGATCCGCGCGGCGGAGGCAAAGGCGATCTGTACTATCACGTGCGCGTGCTGACTCCCACAAAGCTGACTCGCGAGCAGCGGAAGTTGATGGAGCAGCTGGGCGCTTCGCTTAAAATTGAAAACAAGCCGGCGGACCGCAATTCTTCCATCTTTGAAAAAGTGAAAGACATTTTCGGTTAAGTTTTTTTACCCACGAAACCTTGTTCGTCAAGTGAGATAGAATCGTCGCGTGCGGCGGCGATTTTTCGTTGAACAATTCGATGAGCAACGCGCGGTGGTGCAGGGCGATAAGGCCCGGCATCTGGGGGTGGTGCTGCGCGCTCAAGCTGGCCAGTTGTACGAATTGAGCGATGGAGTTCGCGTGCGACTGGGACGAGTGGAAAGTGTCGAGCGCGATCGTGTCGAGTTTGCCTTGCTGGAAGAATTGCCCGCCAACGAACCGGAGTTGCAAACAACCCTGCTGTTGTCGGTCGTAAAATTTGATTCTTTCGAATGGGCGATCGAGAAAGCCACCGAATTGGGGGTGACGGCCATCGTCCCGCTGGCGGCAGCGCGCAGCGAGAAGGGATTATTGGCGGCAGCCGTGAAACGTTCAGAGCGCTGGCAAAAAATAATTCTCGAGGCGGCACAGCAATCAAGGCGAGTTCGATTGCCGGTTCTGGAGCCGGCGACAAAACCGGAAGTAGCATTCTTGAATCTTAAGGGCCGGCTTGGGATTTTTCTGTCCGAGCGCGCCGCTGCGCCTCCTCTGCGCGAGGCGCTCGAGACTGTGACGGCCGCCGAAGCGGTTTTGGCTGTCGGACCGGAAGGCGGCTGGACGGACCTGGAAGTTGAGTCGGCCGTCAAAGCGGGCTTCCGCGAGGCGTCGCTGGGCAAACTGATCCTGCGGACCGAAACAGCTGTGGTGGCGGCGCTGGCATCGTTGTCTTATGCGCTAGGCGAATAGTGCCATTTTGAATCCCAATTCTAAAGTACCGCCCTCATCAGCGGCGCGACACAAGGCAACGGGAACACTGCTCGACGGAATCTTAATGACGACAGGTCTGCCGCGCCTGGGCACGCGCAAGTTGCGTATAGGGCCGCCGCTACGAAAGGGAATCTGGCGCGTTCCGTGACGCTCGTGTTATAAATACGAGGCAACAAAATGGACCACTCCGACGAGAAGCCCAGCGCGACATACGTAACCTCAAGCCCCGCAGCCATTGCTTCCAGCAATCCTTCCGATCCGCCGCAACTGCTATCTTTGCGCCACGAAATCCGTGTGTGGACGCGCGACCTGCTTATTGCCATTGGGCTGGCCCTGGTAATCATCGTTTTTCTGTACCAGCCGGTGAAGGTGGAAGGCACCAGCATGGCGCCGCTGCTCTCCGACCAGGAACGCATCTTCATCAACAAATTTGTCTATCGTTTTGAGGCCATTCACCGCGGTGACGTGGTGGTGTTCTGGTATCCGCTGGACCGCTCCAAGTCATTTATCAAGCGCGTGATTGCGCTGCCGGGTGAGACGGTTTCGATCCGGCAAGGCGTCGTCAGCGTGAATGGTAAAGTGGTGCCTGAGCCTTACGTGCCTCCGCAATACGAAGACGTCAGCGATTACGGGCCGGTGCGTGTGCCCAAGGACAGTTACTTCGTGATGGGCGATCATCGCATCAGCTCCAACGATTCGCGCGTGTTTGGAGCGGTGGCCAGCCGGTTCATTTACGGCCGCGCGGTTTTTGCTTATTGGCCCGTGGACCATTTTGGTTCGCTGGCGATGACGGAAACTGAAGCGGACACCAAATAGCACCTTCGACAAGCGCGGCGACGGTTTCAGGATTGCTCAGGACGCGGATGAAAAAAACAGGGGGAGCCACTGACGGAAGTTCAGCATCGACCCGCTACACTCGCGCTGGAAGACGGGCGCATATTTAACGGCCGCGCGGCCGGCGCGATCACGCGCCGGGGCGGCGAAGTCGTTTTTAATACCAGCCTCACCGGATACCAGGAAGTTTTCACCGACCCCAGTTATGCCGGGCAGATTGTCTGTTTGACCTATCCGCACATTGGAAACGTGGGCGCAAATCTGGACGATGAAGAAGCTCCGCATCCGTACATCGAAGCGCTGGTCGTCCGCGAATTTTCGCAGATGGCGTCAAACTGGCGCTCTTCGGAAACAACTCAACTTTATTTGAATCGCCACAAAATTCCGGTGATTTGGGATATTGATACCCGCGCGTTGGTTCGCCACATTCGCAATGTCGGATCATTGCGAGGCGTGGTGGCCACGGACGGAACGGCGGCGGAGCAGCTCATTCATGAAGCGAAGAGCCTGCCGAAGATGGCTGGGCAGGAGTTGGCCAGCCGCGTCAGTTGCCAGAAAGCGTATGCGTGGGACAAAGGCTCCATTGAGTTGGCTTCGCCGCCCTGGACGGAGCAAGCTGTTTCCGCTGCGACCAGCCACGAGGGGCGAAGATTTCGCGTGGCAGCGTACGATTACGGAATTAAGCAAAATATTTTGCGCATGCTGATCGATCATCACTGCGAAGTGCTGGTGGTCCCCGCGCAAACTCCCGCGGAAGACGTGTTGGGCCTGGGCCCCGATGGCATTTTTCTGTCCAATGGCCCCGGCGATCCCGAACCGATTGATTACGCCGTCGACAATATTCGCAAGCTGCTTGGAAAAGTGCCGGTATTCGGAATTTGCCTCGGACACCAGCTTTGCGGCCTGGCGCTCGGGGGGAAAACGTTCAAGCTGAAATTCGGACATCACGGCTCAAATCATCCGGTACACAATCTGCTGACGCAAAAAGTGGAAATCACCGCGCAGAACCATGGGTTTTGCGTAGACCCGGAATCGCTGCCCGCGAGCGACGTGGAAGTCACGCACGTGAACCTGAACGACCACACCAACGAAGGCATGCGCCACAAATCTTTGCCGTTGTTCAGCGTGCAGTATCATCCGGAGGCTTCGCCGGGGCCCCACGATTCGCATTACTTGTTCACGCAGTTCACGGATTTGATGGAGGAAACGCGGCGGTAGTGCGTTTTGATCGAATAGCAAGAATTTTTGGCGGGAGACTGCTCTAGCGGATGCCTAAGCGCACAGACATCGAGAAAATCATGATCATCGGGTCTGGGCCGATAGTTATCGGGCAGGCCTGCGAATTTGATTATTCCGGCGCGCAAGCGTGCAAGGCGCTGCGTTCGGAAGGTTATGAAGTGGTGCTGGTAAATTCGAATCCGGCGACGATCATGACCGACCCGGAAATCGCGCAGCGCACCTACATTGAACCACTGACCAAAGAATATCTGGAAGAAATTATCGCGCGAGAAAAACCTGATGCGTTATTGCCGACCGTTGGCGGTCAGACGGCGCTGAACCTCGCGGTGGACCTCGCGGAAAGCGGCATCCTCGAAAAACATTCCGTGGAGATGATTGGCGCGTCGTTGCGCGCTATTAAAGTGGCGGAAGACCGCCTGTGGTTCAAGGACGCGTGCCGGAAAATTGGGCTGGAAGTTCCCGCGTCCGCGCTGGTGAACAATGCCCAGGATGCGTTGCGGCTTTGCGATCAACTGGGATTTCCGCTGGTGATTCGGCCTTCGTTCACACTGGGCGGCACGGGCGGCTCCATCGCTTACAACCGCGAAGAATTCGGCGAAGCCATTTCTCATGCGCTGGACATGAGCCCCGTGCATGAAGCGCTGGTGGAAGAGTCCGTGCTCGGCTGGAAGGAATACGAGCTCGAAGTGATGCGCGATCACCGCGATAATTTCGTGGTCATCTGCACCATCGAGAATTTTGATCCCATGGGCGTGCACACCGGCGATTCCATCACCGTGGCGCCGGCACAAACTTTGACGGACAAGGAATTTCAACGCATGCGCGATGCCGCCGCGGCGATTGTGCGTGAAGTGGGCGTGGAAACCGGCGGCTCCAACGTGCAGTTCGCGGTAAACCCCGAAAACGGCAAGATGACCGTGATCGAAATGAATCCGCGCGTGTCGCGCAGCTCCGCGCTGGCCAGCAAAGCGACGGGGTTTCCCATCGCAAAAATCGCGGCGCGCCTGGCAGTGGGCATGACACTGGACGAAATTCCCAACGACATCACCAAGCAGACTCCGGCGTGCTTTGAGCCGACCATTGATTACGTGGTGGTGAAGATTCCGAAATGGCAGTTCGAGAAATTTCCCGGCGCGGACAGCACGCTGGGCACGCAGATGAAATCCGTCGGCGAAGTGATGTCCATCGGGCGAACTTTTAAAGAGGCGCTGCAGAAGGGCATTCGTTCGCTGGAGCCGAGTTCTCCCTGGCGCGCGCCCGTAGATTCGCCGGATTCGTTGTTGCGCGAAAAACTCGCGACGCCCCGGCCGGACCGCATTCACTGGCTGCTGACGGCGGTCGAGCGCGGCTTGCCAGCCGAGGAAATTTGCGAGCTGACCAAAATTGATCCGTGGTTCATCCGCCAGATTGAAGAAATAATCGCGATGAACAAACGAGCCGCTTGCGTCACGGTAGAGACGGCATCGAAGGAATTGCTTCGCGAAGTAAAACGTCACGGCACGAGTGACGAGCAACTGGCGCAGATGTGGAAGACCACGCCGGCGGCGGTGCGCTTGCAACGCGCGCGCTATGGCGTCGCTCCGGTATTCAAGCGCGTGGACACCTGCGCGGCGGAATTCGAATCGTTCACCCCGTACATGTATTCGACCTACGAGGACGAGGACGAATCCGAGGCCACCACGCGGCCCAAGATCATGATTCTGGGCAGCGGCCCCAATCGCATCGGGCAGGGCATCGAATTCGATTATTGCTGTTGCCACGCTTCGTTCGCCCTGCGCGAAGATGGTTTTGAAACCATCATGGTGAATTGCAATCCGGAAACCGTTTCCACTGATTACGACACTTCCGACCGGCTTTATTTCGAGCCGCTTACACTCGAGGATGTTCTCGCGGTGGTCGAGCGCGAAAAACCCGAGGGTGTAATCGTGCAGTTCGGTGGGCAGACGCCGCTGAATCTTGCGCTGGAACTGAAGCGCAATGGCGTGCCCATTGTGGGCACCGCGCCGGAGTCCATTGACCTTGCTGAAGACCGCCGCCGATTTGGCCGGCTGCTGGATGAATTGCGCATCCCGCAGCCGCGTAACGGGACGGCATTGATTCCCGAAGAAGCGGCGCGCGTCGCCAGCGAAATTGGCATGCCGGTGCTGGTGCGGCCGAGTTATGTACTGGGCGGGCGCGCCATGGTGATCGCTTACGATGTGAATACTGTGCAGGAATATGTCGCGCAGGCGGCCTTGATGGGTCCGGCTCGCCCTGTTCTCATTGACCAATTTCTTGAGGAAGCCACGGAAGTGGATGTTGATGCGCTCTCCGACGGCACCGACGTGGTCATCGGCGGCATTATGGAACACATCGAAGAAGCGGGCGTGCATTCCGGCGATTCGTCGTGTGTGTTACCGCCGGTCAGCTTGTCGCCGGCCATCATTGAAACCATCCGCGAATATACGCGGCGGCTGGCTGTCGCTCTGAAAGTTGTCGGGCTGATGAACGTGCAGTACGCGATTCAGCGCGATGTCGTGTACGTGCTGGAAGTAAATCCGCGCGCGTCACGAACTGTGCCGTTCGTCAGCAAGGCCACCGGGGTGCCATTGGCAAAAGTTGCAGCGCGGCTGATGGCCGGCAAGAAATTGTCCACCATGAAACTGCCGCTGGTGCACCACCACGGCGTTTCAGAAATTGCCGTGCACGAATTTTATTCTGTGAAGTCGCCGGTTTTTCCTTTCAATAAATTCCGCGGCGTGGATACCATCCTTGGACCTGAAATGCGCTCCACCGGCGAAGTGATGGGAATTTCGACGTCGTACGGATTGGCATTCGCCAAGGCGCAGTTGGCTGCCGGGCAACGCTTGCCGCGCAAAGGCACGGTGTTTTTGAGCGTGAACGATCGCGATAAAAAACAAGTTGGCGCGCTAGGGAAAGAGCTGCATGCCCTCGGATTCAAACTTATGGCTACGCGCGGAACGGCTGCCGCACTGGAGGCCGCGGGCATCGAGGCGGAAGAAGTCTTCAAAGTGAACGAGGGCCGCCCCAACATCGTGGACCTGATCAAAACCGCCAAGATCGATCTGATTATCAACACTCCACTGGGTCGTGAATCGTTCTATGATGAAAAATCCATTCGGCGCGCCGCCATTCGCTATAACATTCCGTGCATCACCACGCTGGCGGCGGCGCACGCTGCGGCGCGAGGCATAGAGGCGCTTCTCAATCAGGGTACGGAAGTCGCGGCACTCCAGGATTTGCACCGTGGCAAAGTAGCGGCTTCTAATACTTAGGATCAAATCGTCACAACTAAGGGACCCTTCGCAGGAAAATTAATGGTGGACGTCTCAGGGGTATTTCCGGCACTCACGACGCCTTTCGGCACGGACGGCGCAGTCTCGCTCGGAGATATCAAGCACAACATCGCGCGCTATAACCAAACTGAGCTTGCCGGTTACGTTGTGCTGGGATCCACCGGCGAATCGGTGTTGATTCAGTCTAAGGAGACGGACAGCATTCTCAGCACCGTGAAAGAAACAGCGGCGCCGGGAAAAAAATTGATCGCGGGGACGGGCGCGGAGTCCACGGCAGAAACCATTGAACGCACTCGGCGAGCCGCCGCGCTCGGCTATCACGTGGCGCTGGTAAAAACGCCGTATTACTACAAGCCGGCTTACAAGCCCGAAGTGCTTATCGCTCATTACCGGCGCGTCGCCGACGAGTCGCCCATCCCGGTTTTGCTCTACTCTGTGCCCATTTTCACGGGCTTGGCGCTGGAGGCTCCCGAAACCATCGCGCTCGCGGCTCATCCCAACATCATAGGCATAAAGGACAGCTCCGGAAATATTCATCGCATCTCCGAAATGATCGCTGGCGCGCCATCTGACTTCCAGGTACTGGTCGGCGCCGCCGCCACGGTGTTTCCGTGCCTCGCGATCGGCGCGCGCGGTGCGATTTTGGCGCTGGCGAGTGCGCTTCCGGAGAAATGCGCGTCGCTATACCAGCTGTACAAAGAGGGGCACTTGAATCAGGCTCGCGAGCTGCAGAAACTGCTTCTGGGCGCTTCCAACCTGATTGTTTCTCGCTTTGGCATAGCCGGGGTTAAATACGCGATGGACTATCGCGGTTATCGCGGAGGCCATCCGCGCTTGCCTTTGCAGCCACTTTCCCAAGAGCATAAGTCGAAGATCAGCTCGTTTCTGACCACGCTCGAGCAGCCCATTATGGTTTCCGCTTGATTTGTAATATTTGTCCGGTTTGATGAGACGTTTCGCCGCAGGTATCATCTAACGGCTCATGGACTGTCGCTCCCTCGCGTCCCACCGACTCCCCCACCAGTCAAAACTTTTCCTCGATTACCTCGATAAATTTCCCCGTGTAGAGGAGTTCTACGCTCACGCACCGAAGATGGCTTCGGTCACGGGAGTAGCGCGTGAATTGAAATTTCCTGACGACCGGCGAAAAGAAGTTGCGGCCATATTGCGCGAGCAGAATATTCGTTTCGCCGGCGGTGCGGCGGCGCTGGAAAATCTGGCGCGACTGGAGAGAGGCGCGGTCGCGATTGTCAGCGGGCAGCAAGTCGGGTTGTTCAGCGGGCCGGCATATTCTTTTTATAAGGCGCTTACGGCCATTCACTTGGCGGCGGAGCTGAGCAAATCCGGGATTGAAGCGGTACCGGTGTTCTGGATGGCCACCGAAGACCACGACATTGACGAAGTGCGCCACGTAAGCTGGTTTCAGGACGGAGAATTGAAACGTTTTGAACTTGCGCCGCCGGACGCTGCTGCCGCAGGACGGCCGGTGGGAAATATTCTGCTTGGCGCGCAGGTGGAAGAACAGGTTCACGCCGCCGCCGATTTGCTGAGCAGGCAGGGAAGCGAGCTGCTGGCGCAACTGTTGAAAGACAGCTACAACCCGCGCGAAACGTATGGCAGCGCTTTCGCGAAATTATTCGCAAAATTATTTTCCGTGCAGGGATTGATTTTGCTGGATCCCCTGGAGCAGGCGTTGCACCAAGTCGCTGCCCCGGTTTACCGGCAATCCGTGAATGACCGCGATGTGCTGAACGAAAAATTACTGCAGCGCGGAAAGCAACTGGAGTCGGCCGGATACGCGCCTCAGGTGAAAGTCACGGCCAAAAGCACGCTGCTTTTTTATATGGGCGATGGGCCGCGGAATCCAATCGTGGTCAACGGCGGTGAAAAGTTCCAGGCCGGCACGATGCAGTGGACCAAGGCGGAGTTGCTGGCGGCGATTGATGCGGAGCCGCAGAATTTCAGTCCCAGCGCATTGCTGCGCGCGGTAGTCCAGGACTATTTGCTGCCGACGGTGGCTTACATCGGGGGAGCGGCGGAGATTTCTTACTTTGCGCAGTCTGAAATTGTTTACAAGCAAGTGCTCGGGCGCATGCCGGTGATCCTGCCGCGCCCGGGATTCACGCTGGTGGACATTAAAGGCGCCAAACTGTTGCGCGCCTACAAACTTAAAGTGGAAGACATCTGGGCGGGGTCACAGGAAGTGCGCAGAAGGATGGAATCGGTATCGGTGCCAAAAGAAATTTCGCGCGATTTTGACGGCAATCACAAAGAAGTGATGAAGATGCTGGACAAGCTGAAGAGGCAGATAGAAAAGTTGGACCCCACGCTGCAGGGAGCGGTGGAAACGGCGCGCAAGAAGATCGACTACCAGATAGATAAGCTGCGGCGCAAAACCGGGCGCGCGCAGGACGTGAAAGCGGGATTGCTTTCGAATCACGAAGCGTTTCTGGAGCAGTTGCTCTATCCACACAAGACGCTGCAATCACGGGAACTTTGTTTATTGCCCTTCCTTGCGCGATGGGGGCCCGGGGCCCTGGCGGACCTGCAAAAGATGTGCGGAAGCAAAAACCTCGGGCAACATTGCATTGTGCAGCTTTCTTAGCCTGATGATGGGGTCTTGTGCCTGTTCAAGAGTTAAAGGTAAAAACGTCGCGGCGCACGCAGCTGATTAATGTGACGACGCAAGTCCAGCAGGCGGTGGAGAAGTCGCATGTGTCCGCGGGGGTGTGTTACGTGTATGTGCCACACACCACCGCAGCGGTCATGATCAACGAGTGCGCTGATCCGGATGTCGCCACCGATCTGGAAGGCGCGTTCGATCGATTGATTCCGTTTGAGGGGCCGTACCGCCACGAGGAGGGAAATTCCGACTCGCACATGAAGTCCGTGCTGGTGGGCGCGAGCGTGACTGTTTTTGTGGAGGGCGGCAAGCTGCAGCTTGGGCGCTGGCAGGGGATTTTCTTTTGCGAATTTGATGGTCCGCGCGCGCGGCATTTTCAGGTAAAAGTCGTCGCCGATCCGGGTTAGTTCATAGGCCTGCCGGCTTTCGTGAGAATACAGAAGCAGATCCCTCACTTCGTTTCGGGATGACAGGCTGCGGTGACCGTTGTGGAGATGGCTGCGGGAGCCTCGGCGCGCGATGCGCTGCTTGTGTTAAAGTTTTTGTGCAAATGACCAGCGTTGGCATCTACGTGCAGGTCCCTTTCTGCCAGACCAAATGCACGTATTGTAATTTTCATACCGGAGTCGTTGCTTCTTCGCGATTCGCGCCTTACGTGCAAGCGGTTTGCCGCGAAATTGAAAATCACGCAGATTTGTACACCGGTGCCGGCATTGAGCTTCCGTTGCAGTTCGCGGAACGCGCGCGGCCCGACACTGTATACATCGGCGGTGGAACTCCCAGCCTGCTGGATCCCGAGCATCTGCAAAACATCCTCGACACGATTCGCGCCACGTTTTCGTGTGCGCTCGCGGAAATCACTTTGGAGGCTGATCCCGAAACGATTGATCCGGAGAAGGCCGCTGCCTGGGTGCGTGCGGGCATCCATCGCGTCAGTTTCGGAGTGCAATCGTTTTCGGACAAAGAGTTGGTGGCTTCCGGGCGCATGCACCGGCAGGCCGATATTTATCGCGCGGTACCCATCCTTCGTAAAGCGGGCATCGCAAACATCGGGTTCGACCTGATCGCCGGGTTGCCGCTGCAGACAAGCGAGAGTTGGCGCGACTCGTTGGAACGGCTCACCGAGTTGGCTCCTGAACATATTTCCGTTTATATGCTGGAAGTTGACGAGAAGAGCCGGTTAGGCAGTGAACTTCTAAAAGGTGGCCAGCGCTACAGCGCGGGCGCTGTTCCGCCCGAGGACGAGATGGCCGAATTTTACGAACTGGCCCAGGCGGCGTTCCGTGCCGCGGGCTATCACCATTACGAAATATCCAACTGGGCCAAGCCGGGATTCGAATCACGTCACAATTTGAAATACTGGCGGCGCGAGCCTTACCTGGGCTTCGGCGCAGGCGCGCATTCTTTCTCTGGGACGCAGCGGTGGGCCAATGCGCATGATGCGGCCGATTATGTTGGCGTTCTCCAACGCGGATCGTTGCCGGTGGAACAATTGGAAACCTTGAGTTCTGAAGCGGCGCTGGAAGAGGAATTGTTTCTGGGCTTGCGGCAACTGGATGGCATAAACGTGTCGCGCATTGAAAAGGACTATGCCGTCAAGCTGGCCTCGCGCTTTGATCCACTGGCTTCGTCGGGGCTGGTGGAGTGGAACGGTCCCGTGGTCCGGCTGGCGCCTTCGCGTTTAAGTGTTTCGAATGAGGTTTTTGTCGAATTGCTGAGATAAGTTGCAGGCTTGACGAAGTCCTCCAGGGAGATGCAGTTTTGGGCGCCACAGAAACCGATCCGGTAATGGCCATGAACTCGCGATTATCCATTCCGCCTGCCGGGGTAGTGGATCTTCGCAGTGACACCATTACCCGGCCCACGCCGGAGATGCGACGCGCCATGGCGGAGGCCGAAGTTGGCGATGACGTTTACAGCGAAGATCCCACGGTCAACGAGCTGGAACGCGAGGCCGCCAACATTTTTGGCAAGGACGCAGCGCTATTTGTGCCCACCGGCTGCATGGGAAATCTCATCGCCATCAAAATCTGGACGCATCACGGCGACGAGGTGGTTTGCGACGAGCGCGGCCACGTAAATCTGTATGAGCTGGCTTCCATGTCGGCGATTGCGGGGTGCATGCCGCGTGTCGCGCGCGGCGAAGATGGGATTTTGTCCTGGGCGCAAATTGAAGCAGTGATTCGCCCGCGCATTTACTACGACTCGCAAACCGCGCTGATCTGCCTCGAAAACACGCACAACATGGCCGGTGGGATGCTGTATCCCACCGCGACGGTTAATGACATCTGCGATCATGCGCACGCAGCGAATCTAAAAGTACACATGGATGGTGCGCGCATTTTTAATGCGGCAGTGGCGTTGAATGACTCGGTCGCGAACATGACACGGAAATGCGATTCCGTGATGTTCTGCTTGTCTAAGGGACTGGGCGCGCCGGTTGGCTCCATGATCGTGGGTTCGCGGGTGTTCATAGACACGGCTCGCGTGTATCGCAAAATGTTTGGCGGCGGGATGCGCCAGGCGGGAGTGATTGCGGCCGCGGGTCTGGTAGCATTGCGAAATTCGCCTTCGCGTTTGCACATCGATCACGAGAACGCCCAGGTTCTTGCGCGGGGCATTGCGCAAATCCCGCAACTGAGCATCGATCCGGCAAAAGTGAAGACCAACATCGTGATTTGCGATTGCTCGCAAACCGGGAAGACCGCCGTGGAATTCTGCGAGGAACTGCATCCACACGGGATCTGGGCGCAGGACACCGCTTTGCATTCCGTCCGTTTCGTGACCCATTGCGATGTGGACCGTGCCGGAATTGAACGAGCGTTACCAATTCTTCGCCAGGTTGCGGCGAACACAAAGAAGGCTAAGGGATGAAAATGGAAGCAGCGCTAAGAAGATGTTGGTTGTCGGCTGTAGCCTCCGCGTCGCTATTCTCAATGTCAGTCCTGGCGCAAGAGCACAATGCTGCGAAGCCGGCAGCCAAAGCGGCGACCGTCGCTGAAGCCAAGGCGTTTCTGGATAACGCCGAAGCGCGGCTCTTTGACCTGGCTAATAAAGCTCAGCGCGCGGATTGGGTGCATTCCAATTTTATTACTGAGGACACGGAACAAATCTCCGCGGACGCGGACGAGGCGCTAAACACGCTGACCGTGGAACTGGCGAAAAAGGCGCATCGCTTCGACCATCTGAAATTGTCGCCGGAAATGGCACGGAAGATGTTGCTGGTGAAATTGTCCATAGGGTTTCCGGCGCCTTCGAATCCCGCGGAACAAAAAGAGCTGGCCACAATTTCCAGTTCGCTCGGCGGCGATTACGGAAAGGGGAAGTGGTGCCCGGCCGGCAAGGGCGCAGATGCGAAGTGCCTGGACATCACCGCGATCGAACGCATTCTGGCTACCAGCCGCGACCCCGAGGAATTGAAGCGCGCATGGCTGGGCTGGCACGCCGTCGGTGCCCCGATGCGCCAACGGTACGCGCGGCTTGTGGAGTTGGGAAACAAAGGCTCGCGCGAGCTTGGATATTCGGACGTGGGCTTGATCTGGCGCTCGATGTATGACATGCCGCCCGATCAGTTTGCCAAGGAGGCCGACCGGCTGTGGGAGCAACTGCGGCCCCTCTACGAGTCGCTGCACGCTTACGTACGCGGACAACTGGCCAAAAAATATGGCGCGGCGCTGGTGCCCGCGAAAGGCCCGATTCCTGCGCAACTCCTCGGCAACCTGTGGGCGCAGGAATGGAATAACGTTTACCCGCTTATGGATTCGCCCAAGCCGCCGCAAAGTTATGACCTGACTAAAATCCTGCAGGACCGCCATACGGATGCGCGCGGCATGGTGAAATACGGCGAGGGGTTTTTTACTTCGCTGGGATTCGCGCCGCTGCCTAAAACGTTCTGGGAGCGATCGCTGTTTACGAAACCGGCGGATCGCGACGTGATTTGCCACGCCAGCGCGTGGGACGTGGATTCCAAGGAAGATCTGCGCATCAAGATGTGCATTCAGATCACCGAAGAAGATTTTCGCGTAATTCACCATGAGCTGGGCCACAACTTTTACCAGCGCGCCTATGACACGCAGCCGCCGCTTTTTCAAAGCAGCGCCAACGACGGATTTCACGAAGCGGTGGGCGACACCATCGCGCTTTCGGTTACCCCGGACTACCTGAAAAAGATTGGGCTGATCGATACCGTTCCGGAAAGTTCCGGGGACGTGGATTATTTGCTGCAACAGGCGCTGGAAAAAGTGGCCTTCCTGCCGTTTGGGCTGCTGGTGGACAAGTGGCGCTGGGAAGTCTTTTCCGGGCGGGTGAAACCAGAGCAGTACAACAAAGCATGGTGGGAGCTGCGGCAAAAATACCAGGGCATCGAACCGCCGGTACAACGCAGCGAAGCGGACTTCGATCCGGGCGCGAAATACCATGTCGCCGGTAACGTGCCGTACATGCGGTATTTCCTGGCGCGCATCCTGCAATTTCAATTTCATCGCGCGCTTTGCCGCGAGGCGGGATATACCGGGCCGCTGAATCGCTGCTCCATTTACGGAAATAAGGTAGCCGGCGAGCGGTTGAACAAAATGCTGGCGATGGGCGCGAGTAAACCGTGGCCCGAAGCGCTGGAAACGTTGACGGGCGACAAACAACTGGACGCTTCGGCGCTGGCCGATTATTTCGCGCCGCTGAAAACGTGGTTGGACGAACAGAACAAAGCCAAAGGCTATCCCCTTGGCTGGTAATCAGGAGACCGCGTGGATTTCGGCTTAACCAACGAGCAACAACAGCTTCGCCGCAGCGTGCATGAATTTGCCGAGGGCGAAATCGCTCCACACGTGATGGAGTGGGATGAAGTTTCCCACTTTCCGATGGAGATCATGCCCATGCTGGCGGAGATGGGCCTGCTGGGCGTGATTTTTCCCGAAGAGTGGGGCGGCGCGGGGTTGGGTTATATCGAATACGCTGTGGCGATTGAAGAATTGTCGCGCGTCGATGGATCCGTGGGAATCATCGTGGCTGCGCACAATTCTCTGTGCGGCAATCACATTTTCAAGTTCGGCAACGATGCGCAGAAGAAAAAATATCTGGTGCCGCTGGCGCAAGGTAAAAAGATTGGCGCATGGTCACTGACCGAACCCGAAGCAGGCTCGGACGCGGGCGGAACAAAAACTACCGCCGTCCGCGACGGTGATCACTGGGTCCTGAACGGCGCAAAAACTTTTACGACCAACGGCCACTACGCCGATCTTCTGGTGGCCATGGCGGTCACGGATAAAGCGAAAGGCTCGCACGGCATCAGTGCTTTTATTCTGGAAAAGGGCATGCCCGGTTTCAAGCCGGGGAAAAAGGAAAATAAACTTGGCCTGCGGGCCAGCGATACTTCGGAAGTTATTTTTACGGATTGCCGCGTGCCGGCCGACAATCTTTTGGGTCCCGAAGGCGAAGGGTTCACCGGCAGCCTGAAAATTCTGGATGGCGGGCGCATTTCGATCGCGGCGCTGGCCCTGGGCATGGCGCAGGGTGCGCTCGACGCGGCGACGTCATACGCGAAGCAGCGCAAACAATTCGGGCAGGCCATCAGCGAGTTCCAGGCCATTCAATTCAAGCTCGCCGACATGGCTACGGAAGTGGAAGCCGCGCGACTGCTTGTTTATCAGGCGGCCTGGCTTGCGGATAAGGGCGACGTGCGCTTCACGCGCGAATCTAGTATGGCAAAATTATTCGCCAGCGAAGTGGCCGTGCGTGTTGCCAACGAGTGCGTGCAGATTCACGGCGGCTACGGCTTCATCAAGGATTACCCCGCGGAAAAGTTTTACCGCGACGTGAAGCTGTGTACCATCGGCGAGGGCACCAGCGAAATCCAGAAGCTGGTGATAGCCCGGCAGTTGCTGGGGAAAAAATAATCAACTGAGGCTCGCGGCGTTTGCTGAGAGTTCCACAGGAAAATATGACGGCGACAGTTGAAAAATGGGCGGACGAAGTGCGCGCGGGCGACGTGCGGGCACTTTCGCGTGCCATCACCGCGATTGAAAATCACGACGCCAATGCGGAGCCGTTGCTGCGCGCGCTGTTCCCAGATACGGGGAAAGCCTATCTTTTGGGGATCACCGGCGCTCCCGGCACCGGGAAGAGCACGCTTGTAGATCGGCTCGCCGCTCATTATCGAAAGCAAGACGAAGCGGTCGGCGTTATCGCCGTAGACCCTACCAGTCCGTATTCCGGCGGCGCGATATTGGGTGACCGCATACGCATGCAGGGCCACGCCGGCGATGCGGGAATGTTCATTCGGTCAATGGCGACGCGCGGATTTCTGGGCGGGCTGTCGCGCAGCACGTCTGAAGTGGCGCTGCTGCTCGACGCCGCGGGCAAGCGCCGCATATTGATTGAGACTGTAGGCGTGGGCCAGGATGAAATCGATATCGTGCGGTTGGCCGACTGCGTGATTGTTGTTGTCGTGCCCGGCCTGGGAGACGATATCCAGAATATGAAGGCCGGCCTGATGGAAATTGCCGACATATTTGTGGTGAATAAGAGCGATCGCGAAGGCGCCGAGCGCGTCGAGCAGCAGTTGCACGCCATGCTTTCGCTGGTGATGCCGCAGCATGATTGGCACCCGCCGGTGGTGCGCACCACAGCGTCGGAAAATCGCGGCATAGACGCGCTGGCGGCGACCATTGCGAAATTCCGCGAGCATTTTGCTGCACGGCCGGAAATTCGAAAGAAACTTGTAGAGCACTGGAAGAAACGGCTGGTCGAACTGCTGGAATCGCGGCTGCTGGAACGCGTGTTCGGCACCGCGGCGGGAGAAACGCAACTAACGGAACTGGCCACCGCCGTTGCCGAGCGGCGCATGGATCCTTTCACCGCGGTAAACGAAATCCTCTCGAGGAGCGGCCTGAATGCCTGAGGCCATTTTCGATGCACTTCGGTGATATCGAAGTTCTGCCTATTCATGGTGGCAATTTCTATCTGGATGGCGGAGCGATGTTCGGCGTGGTGCCCAAAACGCTGTGGGAAAAGAAAGCTCCCGCGGATGAGCGTAATCGCGTTCGATTGGCTGCCAATTCGCTGCTGCTGCGCGCGAACCGCAGAAACATACTCGTGGAAACGGGAAACGGCACGAAGTGGGATCCCAAGCTGCGAAACATTTACGGGATTCAGGACGGCGACCCGCTCAGAGATTCGCTTGAACGTGCCGGTGTCACCCTAGAGAAAATCGACATGGTGATCAACACGCATCTGCACTTCGATCACGCCGGTGGAAATACTCATCCTCTCAATGATCGCGACGTCCCCACCTTCCCAAATGCACAGTATGTTGTGCAACGTGGTGAGCTTGAGCACGCCATGAACCCGACGGAGCGGGACCGTGCCAGTTACTTTGCGGATCGCATCGTGCCGGTGACCGAAGCGGGGCAATGGCAACTGGTGGATGGGGACGCGCGCATCGTGCCGGGAGTTTCCGTTGTTCGCATCCCCGGACACAACGCGGATATTCAGGCCGTTAAAATTTCAGGCGGGTATCGCACGTTACTTTTTGTTGCTGATATGCTGCCCACCCGGCATCATCTACCGCTCGCATGGATGCCCGGATACGATCTTTACCCGCTACAAACGCTGGAGACCAAGCGCGCGCGCATCGCGGAAATCGTGAACGAAGGTTGGATCGTGGGATTCGGTCATGACCCCGATTATCCGGCGGCGACGTTGCACCAGCGCAACGGCAAAATCGAATTTGAACCGGTGGACTTGAGTAAATAATCCAGGGAGATACCTGCATGGCGGTTCAGAAGCGCAAAGCGCCGGAGAGCGCGAAAGTTAAAAAGGACGGGCAGCAGGCCGCCATCGGCATCATCGGCGGAAGCGGCCTCTATTCCATGCCCGGGCTGACGGGGCCGCGTGAAATTAAAGTGCGCACACCGTTTGGCGATCCCTCTGAAGCCTTCGTGCTGGGTACTCTGGAAGGGAAGCGCGTAGCATTTCTGGCGCGTCACGGGCGCGGGCACCGTATTTTGCCTGGTGAGATCAACTATCGCGCCAATATTTACGCCATGAAACTGCTGGGTGTTGAGCGCATCATTTCCGTTAGTGCAGTGGGCTCTTTGCGGGAAGATTTGCGCCCGGGCGAATTTCTGGTGCCCGATCAATTCGTGGATCGCACGCGCCATCGCGTCTCAACGTTTTTCGGCGAAGGCCTGGTTGCGCATGTTTCGTTTGCGCATCCGACGTGCGAGCAGACCTCCGCGGTACTGGCCGATGCCAGCGTGCATTGCGCGGTCAAGGTTCATCGCCGCGGTACGTACATCTGCATGGAGGGTCCTCAATTTTCGACTTTGGCGGAGGCAAATATGCATCGCCAGTTGAATTTTGAAGTGATCGGCATGACCAACGTGACCGAAGCGAAGCTAGCGCGTGAGGCGGAGATTTGCTATAGCAGCATCTCCATGATTACGGATTACGACTGCTGGCACCCCGACCATGAATCCGTGACCGGAGCGCAAATCATCGCCACATTGAACCAGAATTCTGAAAATGCCCAGCGTGTTTTGCGCGAGGCGGTGCGCGCGATGCCGGAGAATCGGTCGTGCAAGTGTGGGGCGGCACTGCAACATGCATTGATTACAGATATGAAGCTAGTCCCCCCGGCCACGAAAAGGCGGCTGGCAGCCATCATCGGAAAATATCTCTAGGAGAAAACTGTGTCCTTACTCGTGGTTGGTTCCGTGGCGTTCGACTGTCTGGAGAGCCCTTACGGCAAGGTGGAGCGCGCGTTGGGCGGAGCTGCGACATATTTCGCGGTGGCGGCAAGCCATTTCACGCATGTAAATCTGGTGGCCATTGTGGGTGACGATTTCACCGCCAAGGACGCCGAGGTGTTTCGGGGACGAGCCATTGATACGGAAGGGCTCGAGCGCGCGGCGGGCAAAACATTTTTCTGGTCGGGGCGCTACTCGGAAAATCTGAACGAGCGCATCACGCTGGTTACGGACTTAAACGTTTTCGCGGACTTCAAGCCCAAGCTGCCCGAAAAGTACCGGCGCTCTAAAAATGTATTTCTAGCGAATATTGCTCCCGACCTCCAAAGGGATGTGCTGCAGCAAGTCGCCAAGCGCCCGAAGGTTGTCGCGCTGGACACCATGAACTACTGGATCGAGCGAACAAATGCGGAGCTGCGCGAAACCCTGAAGCACGTGGATATCTTGATGATCAACGATTCGGAGACGCGGCAGCTTTCCAGCGAACACAACTTGTTGCGCGCCGCGAAGCATATTTTCAAAATGGGTCCGAGCACGCTGGTGGTGAAGCGCGGGGAGTATGGCGCCATGATGGTGGACAAGCGCGGCGTCTTTTGCGTGCCGGCGTTTCCGCTGGAAGAACCTCACGATCCCACGGGAGCGGGCGACAGCTTCGCCGGCGGCTTCATGGGTTATCTCGCAAGCGTCGGCAAGAAAAGCGACGCGGCACTGCGGCGCGCGATGGTGTACGGTTCGGTGCTGGGCAGCTTCGCAGTGGAAAAATTTGGGCTGGACCGGCTACGCTCGCTGAAGCGCAATGAGATACACGCCAGAGCACGGCACTTCGCGAAATTGACGCAATTCGAGCTGTAAAATGTAAACTTTTCTGGGGTTGCGCATTCGCACAAGGAAAGCATGTTTCCTCTCAACACTATAATCGCGCGGCTTTTGTGGGCCGCGTTGCTGGGCGCGCTGATCGGTGTGGAGCGCAGCGTGCATCGCCGGCCCGCGGGCCTGCGCACCGGCATTTGCGTTTCCGTGGGCGCTGCTTTTTTTACCATCCTGTCGGTTGAAATCGCGCGGACCACCGGCGATGCCAGCACCACCCGTATTGCTTCCAATATTGTTCAGGGCATCGGGTTCCTGGGAGCGGGAGTCATCCTGCGCGAACGCGGCAGCGTGACTGGACTAACGACGGCGGCGACTATTTTCGTAGTGGCGGCGCTGGGCATGGGCGCCGGGGCTGGATCTTTCCGCGCTTCCGGGTTCGCATGCCTGCTGGTGTTATTCTCGTTGGTCGTCTTGGTCTACGTAGAAAACTGGTTCAACCTCAAACCGCGTTACATGTTGTTCCGCATTTCCACCGAGAGCACCATTGACCTGGTGCCCGAGGTCCATCGCATTTTTTCCGACATTGGCGTTGCCTTGGACAATTTTCAGGTGTCCATGGCAGGCCAGAAAAATCTGATTCAGTTCGATGCGGACATCAGCCACCGCAAACAGGAAAAGGTGTTTGTGGCGATGACGCGCCCGGGTGTGACCTGCGAGATGCTTCCGGTGGAGAGGCAGCACGAATGACGCCTCCATCCGGGAGCGTTCCGCTTGTTGGCAAATCCCCGCTGGCGGGTGAGGCTGAAGTCGCGCGCAAGCCCCGCGCTCTTTCGAGCGGCAGCCAATTCATGCCGTTCGCACCCGCATCTCCGGCGGAACCTTTGAGAATCGCCGCAGGAATTGCGGAACTGGTGCGCCTCGGTTTTCGCGTCGCCGACCGCGCAATGTTTGCAAACGACGGATATTTTGCGGGCGTGATGGCCAATCGCCGCGACGATTTTATCGCCGCACTGGAACGCCACGACATCCACGCGCTTGTCGGCGTGAGAGGCGGCTACGGTTCGAACTACCTTCTGGAGGGCCTAGAAATTTCCGCGCCGGCGAATCCCAAAATTATTCTGGGATTCAGCGACCTGACTTCGTTGCACATTTACGTGTGGCAGCGATACCGCTGGGTTACTTTTCACGGGCCGATGCTGGCGGCCGGACTTGACGCCGGTGCGAATGTGGCTAATGGCTACGATCAGAAATCGCTGCTGGCGGCAACGCAGAACACGGGCGCCTGGACGCTTAACCTCAACGGGGAGGTGATTTTTGCCGGCGAAGCGCAGGGCCGCCTGCTGGGCGGATGTTTGACTCTTGTGGAAACGACGCTGGGAACGCCGTGGGAATTAAAAACCGATGGTGCGATTCTGGTGCTGGAAGATCGCGGCATGAAGCCCTGGCAAGTTGACCGGGCCTTGATGCATTTAATGCAGGCGGGAAAATTCAAAGGCGTGCGAGGAATTTTGCTGGGCGACTTCCCCGAATGCGAATCTCCAGTGCCGGGCAGCCCGACGGTGCGTGATGTTTGCCGCCGCATCCTGTCGCCGCTGGGCGTGCCGGTAGTCTTTGGCGCGCCGGTCGGGCATACGGCTCGACCTGCGCTTACACTGCCGCTGGGCGTGAACGCGCGATTATCCGCACGAGGAGAAGGCGAATTGCAAATTCTCGAGCCCGCCGTGGTGTCATGACCGAATCAAAACATGTGCACGTCATTGGAATTGGGGGCTCGGCGATGGGGCCGCTGGCGGGCATGCTGCGCGAGCGCGGTTTTCGCGTGACCGGGTCGGATTCCGGAGTTTATCCGCCGGCGTCCACGCTGCTTGAAAGTTTAGGCATTTCATTTTTTCATTCATTTGACGCCACTCATTTGCAGCCAGCGCCAGATCTGGTGATCGTTGGCAACATCATCGCGCGCGGCAATCCCGAGCTCGAAGAGGTGCTGGATCGCAAGATTCCATATCGCTCCATGCCGGAAATTCTTGAGGAAGTCTTTTTGCCCGGCCGGCATTCGATTGTCGTCAGCGGGACACACGGAAAAACCACAACAACGGCCATGCTGGCGTGGATTTTTGATACCGCCGGCAAGAAACCCAGCTTTCTGGTGGGCGGAGTGGCGGAAAATTTTGGCAAGAGTTATGGGCTGGGCGGCGGCGAAGAATTTATTCTGGAAGGCGACGAGTACGAAACGGCGTTTTGGGATCGCGGCCCGAAATTTTTTCACTACCATCCGGATGACTTGATCATTACTTCGCTGGAGTACGACCACGCGGACATTTACCCTGATTTCGAGACCTACGAACTGGCTTTTCGGCGTCTGGTGAACCTGGTGCCGCGCCGGGGGCGAGCCATCATCTGGGGCGATACGGAGGATTCCGGTCCGGCATTGCGCCGCGCCGCGGAAAAAGCGTTGTGCTGCGTGGAAACCTACGGCTTCCGGGAAGGGAACGACTGGGTTGCGAGCGATGTTGTTACCACCAATGAAATGGTGCGCTTTCGCGTAACACATCACGGCAAGCCATTTGCTGAATTCACCCTGTCCGCCACCGGCCGCCACAACGTGTTGAACGCGCTGGCCGCGATAATCGTCGCGCAGGGCCGCGGAATTTCCCGGGAATCCATCGCCAAGGGGCTGAAGACATTTCGGAGTGTGAAGCGTCGAATGGACGTGAAGGGAGAATTTGGCGGCGTGCTGCTGATAGACGATTTCGCTCACCATCCGACGGCAGTGAAGGCGACCATTGAGGCCGCGCGCGGCCGGTGGCCAGGGCGGCGCTTGTGGGCGATTCTCGAACCGCGTTCCAACTCCATGCGCAGAAAAGTATTTCAGGAAACTTTGCCGCAGGCATTGGCGCTGGCTGATCGCGTGATCCTCGGCGGCGTGTTTCGCTCGCAGCAGTTGGGTGATGACAACCGCCTTGATCCAGAAAGCGTGGCGAAAAGTGTTTGCGCGCTGGGAAAGGACGCGCGTGTTTTTGGCAGCAGCCAGGAAATTGCGGATGCTTTGGCGGCGGAATGCGAAACGGGAGACATTCTACTTGTAATGTCCAACGGCAGCTTCGACGGTTTGTGTGACAAATTAATCAAAAAACTTGGCGAAGAGGTAGGTGTGCCGTCCGAGGCCGCCAGCAGGTGATTCTTTCCCGTTTTCGACGCTCCGTTCTTCCTTTGTTCATTACTTTTTTGTGCGAGTTGACGTTTTGCTCCTCTCTTAATGCCACTATTCGTTACGAAGTCTCTTTCGCACACCCGGAACAGCATCTGTTTCACGTCACAATGATGATCCCGGATGTTGAAGACCACTTGCTGGTGCAGATTCCCGCCTGGAACGCGCTTTATCAAGTTCGCGATTTCAGCGCACACATCCAGCACGTCGAAGCATATGAAGCTGCGACGCCCTCCGGGAATGCGCCGGTTAAGGAAAGCCCCGCGGCTATCGAGAAAGTGGACAAACAAACCTGGCGTATCAGCGCTCACGGAACCGTCAGGATTCGTTACTCCACCTATTGGGATGAGCCCGGGCCTTTTGCAACGCAGCTAAACCAAGAACATGCATTCATCAATCCGGCGATGGTCCTGATGTATGTACCTGATCGTCGCGGGGAACCAGTTCGCCTCGGCTTGCAGGATGTTCCCGAACTTTGGCAGGCGAGAGGGCCGGGAATTCAGGGCTTCGAAAGCATGGGTGGGGTCCGAAACTTCTTTGCTGAGTTCTCGAGTTACGACGGGCTCGCGGACGCGCCCATCGAAGCAGGCAAGTTCGAAGCGTTTCAATTAGAAGACGTGAAACCGGAAATCTGGGTGGTGGTCCACGGCGACAACTGGAAGAAAAAGCAAGTTGCGAGCGATCTGAAGCGTATTTGTGAATATGAAATCAAGTTGATGGGCGGCGCTCCGTACGCGCGTTACACATTTATTCTTCACATCGGAAAAGGCGCGGCGGGCACGGGCGGCGGCATGGAGCACGCCGACGGAACGGCTATTTCGGTGGCTTCTGGCGAAAACTTGCAGAACGTCGCGGCGCATGAATTCTTTCATTTGTGGAACGTGAAGCGGATCATTCCCGCTAGTTTATATCCGGTGGACTATTCCAAGGAGCAGTACACGCGCGCATTGTGGTTTGCGGAGGGAGTCACCAACACGTATGGGTCGTACACGCTGGAGCGCACCGGCTTGTGGAGCAAGCAGCAGTTTTACCACGACCTGGGCGAACAAATCACCGAACTGGAAGCCCGCCCGGCCAGGCTCTGGCAGAGCGCGGAGCAATCGAGCCTGGATGCCTGGCTCGAAAAATATCCGCTGTATGAGAACCCCAATTACAGTGTGTCGTATTACACCAAGGGCCAAATTCTCGGAGTGCTGCTGGACATTCTGATTCGCGACCGCAGCGAAAATTCCAAGAGCCTCGACGATGTCTTGCGCGCGATGAACAAGGATTTTGCCGCCATCGGGAATACCTACCGGGACAGCCTGGATGTTCAATTGATCGCCGAAAAATTAACAGGCGTCAGCTTCGAGGAGTTTTTCAAACGCTATATCGCAGGCGCTGATGCGTTACCGTACCGAACAACATTCGCGCTGGCGGGCCTGGAACTACGCGAAGTTGAACGCAAGCGGCCGGCGCTCGGGTTTGCGGCAGAGCCGATCGCTGGCGGGCTGCTGGCCGTGAGTAACGTTGAGTCTGACGGTCCTGCCGCGGGGGCTGGACTAAAAACTGACGACGTGATTCTGAAGTGGAATGGGAGCGAACCGCCGAGACGCCCTAACAACTGGCTGCGCCAGCAAAAGGCCGGCGCAACAATTCATCTGCGGGTCCGTCGCGAAGATGTGGAGATGAATATCGATATGCGTCTTGGCGAAGTGTCGGAAACGTTTTACGAGCTCGCGGAAGACTCTCACGCCGGCGAAAAAGCCCGGCATATCCGCGACGGGTTGCTGCGTGGCGTTACCGATGCTGTCGCGATCCACGCCAGCAATTGAACCAGTCCCATGGTGGTGCGCTTGACTTACGCCCACAACTCCGCAAGAGTGCATCGTAAGTTATGATTCGCACTATCCTCGTGGGCGTTTTTCTTTCGATTTACATTTTGCTGGTTGGACCGGCGCTGCTGATCTATACGCTGCTGACTCAGGATCCGGAACCAATCTATAGCGCGGGCATCGGCGGCGTGATGTTTTTTGTGCGCGCCGCGGGCGTGCGCGTGCGCGTAGCTGGAACCGAACGTATTCCCGCCGGCGCGTGTCTTTTTGCGGCAAATCACACCAGCACGCTGGATGCTCCCGCAGTTGTTGGAGCCATTCCACGCCGCATCGCGATTCTCTTGAAGGAATCGCTTTTTCGCTTTCCGATTGTCGGGCAAGCGTTTCGCCTGGCAGGTTTCATCCCAGTGGAACGTGGGCATGAGTCGGCCATGGTGAGCCTGGAAAAGGCCACCGCGGCGCTGCGTGCGGGACAATCGTTTTTAATCTATCCGGAAGGCACGCGTAGCGAAGACGGCCGCCTGCAAAGATTTAAAAAAGGCGCGGTGGTAATGGCCATAAAGGCCGGGGCGCCGATTGTGCCGGTAGCCTGCTCAGGCGCGCATTTGTTGATGAAGAAGCGCTCGCTGGTGTTGCATTCGGGAGAAATTCTGGTGGAATTCCTGCAGCCCATCGACTCGTCTCGCTATTCGCACGAGAGCCGCGATACCTTGAATGATCTGGTCCATGAAACGCTGGCGGCGGGCTTGCCGCCCGATCAGCGGCCCATCGGGTTTCCGGGTGCGATTTAGGTATCGGCGCCTAACCCTTGCGCGCCTTTAATTTTTCAATTTCGGCTTCCAGTTCCCACACGCGCTTTTGTAATTCGGGCAAGCGGTTAAGCGCCGCTACGGATTTGAGCCACTGGCGATTCTCCACCGCCGGATAGCCCGAATACATAGCGCGAGCGGGGACGTCGTTGGGAATTCCACTTTTGGCGGTAACCACCGCGTTTTGCCCGACGCTCAAGTGGCCGGCGGTTCCCACTTGTCCGGCGAGTATGCAGCCGTCACCGATCTGCGTTGAGCCGGCCAAACCCACCTGGCCGCAGAGCATCGCGTTGCTGCCAACCTTTGAAGCGTGACCGACGAGCACCATGTCATCGAGCTTCGCGCCCCGGCCGATGCGCGTTTCACCGACGGTGGCGCGATCGACGCAGGCATTGGCCTGCACCTCCACGTCATCCTCTAAAACCGCAGCGCCCGATTGCGAAATTTTGTACCAGCTACCGTCTTTCCGTTTTGCAAAGCCCAGTCCGTCGCCGCCAATGATGACGCCGTTTTGCAAAATTACGCGGTCACCGATGGTGCAGAACTCGCGAACTACGGCATGGGCGTGGGCAAAAAAGTCGGCGCCAATTTTCGCGCCGCGATAAATGCTGACGAAGCTATGCAGCACCGCGTTGGGGCCAATCATGGCGTCCTCGTCCACGAAGCAATACGGCCCGATATGAGCGCCGTCTGCAATTCGCGCGCTCTTCGCGATTACGGCCGTGGGATGAATTCCCGAAACGTAACGCGGCGCCTGGTAGAAAAATTCGATGGCGCGCGCGAAATCGAGATACGGGTTTTCGCTGCGCAGCGCGGAGATTGGCGGCGCGCCCGGCGCACGCTCCATAGCGATGCCTTCCTGGAGCAAGACAGCAGACGCCACAGTAGTCCTAAGAAGGGGGAAGTAGCGTCGATTGGCGAGAAAAGTAATGTGGCCGGGCTTAGCGTGGTCAATGCCAGCAACACCGGTTATTTCGGTGTCGGGCGGGCCTTCCACCCGGCACCCAAGTTTCTGCGCGATTTCCGATAGCTTCATGAGCGAGGCTCCTTACAACAGTGCGAGTCTCGCACAGCGTCCCGAGAGATGTATAGGCAGATGGACCAGCAGCACTATTGCCTGACGGTAAATTCGGACTGAATCGGGGGAGCTACTGAGATGATTTCAGCTTGGCCAACACAGTTTGTGCATCCTGCAACGAACGCCGCGCACTGTCTCCGAGGCCATGTCTCCAGAAATTATAGGTCTATTCGGCGCGTTGGCTTAGGCCGGCGAGCACGCGCAGGTGCCCGAGGATGAGCATTTCCAGATTGGCGGGTTCGTTGTTACGCACCAGGTGAGCATTGCGGCCCGTTGGGGTGGGATAACCTTCCACGGTGAGATAGGTGTCGGGCTCCGTATCGGGGCGTGCGGTGTTCTTGATGGTCACCAGAAGTTTGCGCGATTCGTAGTGCACCAGCATCTGATGGGGACGGCCCGCGCAGCGGATGCGTAAATCGCCGAGGGCGGTTTCCTTACAGGTCAGAGTCTGCTCGTTAGTGACATTGTTCCACTCGCGAATCTGGGTGCTCACGGTGTCGGCCAGCCTCTGCCACACCGTAAAGCCAAGCGTCATCGCAGCTTCGCGATTGAGCTGGGCTTCGTGATTCTGGCCTTCTTCAGAGAGCTTGGCGGCCAGATATTCCTCAGCCGCTCGCTTGGCGCCCTCGTCACGCATAGTGGTAATCACTCCGCTGATTTATTTTACACGACAGTATTGGAGGGAGTTAACCGCGCAAATTTAGCGTGTTGCGGCGGGCTGAAAATATTTTGAGGCGGGTGGCGTGAACAGGAAATAAGCGATCACGATGAACAGCACAGCGTGCGCAGCGGTTTCTGACGGCGAGTGAAATGCGCTGATGCCGACATGCAGAGCCAGCCAGGCCAGCAGCAGCCAACGCGCCCAGTTGTGTCCTTTGATCAGAAAGATTCCCCCGACAATCGCGAGTATGCGAATGAAGGAGATCAGCGCAATCCAACGGCCGGGCGGCCGTTCCGTCAGATGATAGAGCAGGCCGATTAATCCCACCGCGATAAATAAGCAACCGAGGATCGTGACTGTTAATGGGCGCTTCAAGGTGGTCTTAATCGGAACCGGACAACGGTAAACTGACAAAAACCGTGGTGCCAGAGCCTTCTTGCGATTCCATGCGCACCACGCCGCCGAATTGCCGAACGCGTTCGCGTACGCCTCGCAACCCCACCCCGGTTCCGCGCGCCTGAATTTTGGAGAGATTTTCCGCGGAGATTCCCCTGCCGGCGTCTTGAACCTCAATCACTACATTGGTATCTTCGCGGGCGATTCTGATTTGCGCCGTCTTACTGCCCGAGTGGCGATGAATATTGGTCAAGCATTCCTGCACCACGCGAAATACCGTTAGCTCCATGTCCCGCGTTGGGCGCTCGAAGTCCTCGTGAATATTCAGCGTGACGTCAAGATTAGCCCGCTCTTTCAAGCCCTGCACGTACCAATCCAGCGCCGCGCGCAAGCCCGTTTCGTCCAGGAGCGGTGGATGCAGCAGGTACGACGTGGTGCGCATTTCCTGGTTCAAGTCCTCCGCCCACGTCTGCGTCTCTTTCGCAAGTTGGGCGAGTTTGGGGTTGCTAACACTCAGCTCTCTGCGTATTCGCCCCAGGTTCATCAGGAGCGCCGCGACGATCTGGCCGGCGCTATCATGCAATTCGCGAGCGATATGCCGGCGCTCGTGATCCTGAGTTTCCATCAGCCGAACCGACAGGTTGCGAAGTTGTTCGGATTGCATCAAGACATCACTATTGCGTTGCTCCAGTTCAGAGGTCCTTGCCAGCACCTGGTTTTCAAGCGACTCGGCCAGGACGCGGAAACGTTCCTGGCTTTGCCGCAGCTGTTCTTCAACACGTTTGCGCTCGGAGATGTCACGAGTGGAGCCTGCGACGGATTCGACGTTCCCGTCGCGATCAAAAACCGGCCGAAAGATGTATTCATAGTAACCCGCTACGCCCGTGGGACTGGTATAAGCCGTTTCATCGGTAAGTCCGGACTTGGTAAGGATTACCTGCTGGATCTGCTCGTGCAAGCGCCTGGCAAGCTCATGCGGATACTGCAATTCGTAAAAGTTTTTCCCCACCGCCTCTTCGAGCTTTAAACCCCACAGGTCCAGCAGCGCCTGATTCACATAAATGAACCGGCCATCGCGGTCGAAAATGTAAGCAAAGTCGGTAATGGAAGAAAGCGTGGTATCGAAAAGCCGGGATTGCTGCTCCAGCCGCTGCCGCAAGTCTTCGGTTTTCTGTTCAGCGAGCTTGCGCTCGGTAACATCAATAATCACTCCCGAAAAATAAGTCGCTTTGCCGTTCTTATCGGTTTCGACTCTGCCGCGCGCCCGGACCCAGGAGGAGACGCGGCGTTTGCCAATACGATAGTCCGTTTCATATTTGTGATTTGGGCTGTGGAGGGCTCCTTCAATAGCAGCTTTCACGCCGGCGCGGTCTTCGGGGTGGATGGCCTGGATATATTTCCTAATTGGACCACCGGCGGCATCCTTGGGGGAGACACCAAACAATCGAGCCAGGTTTTTGTCGGCGATGACCCGATCGTTGGCGACATCCCAGGTCCACGTGGCCATTTCGTTGGCGAATAATATGGATTGCCAGCGCTCGCTGGCATCCTGGAGCGACTGTGCGGCGCGGTTTGCGGCCTTATTTTTCCGTTTCGCGCGAGATGGCTTGGTCTTTTTAGTATCTGGACGTGACTTGTGCATGCGCTTGCAGAATCGCTAGCTGAGTATAGCCGACTTGGCGGAAACAGCAGCGCCGCGATGTGGGGTTGGCATGAAGAGAAATCCGGCCGCGAAACCAACTTGCTGGACCTCTGCAGAAAATGGGTTAGACTAAAACGAAGGCCCGTGGCACGCAGCGACAGATAAGGAGATCGTTCTGAACACTTACAACGTCACCATGAAGTATGAAGACCGCAAGACTGGCTCCGACGGCCGGACGATAAAAATCGACGCGAGCAGCATCGCCGGCGCAATTGGGAAGGCGACGCGCGAGTTTGTGAAGAGCCTGGATCGCAAACAGCGATTTGACGCCAACAAGGGGCTGCGCATTGAGGCCGTGCGCGTTACGACGGACAAGGGCGAGGCGCCCAGCGGCGAAGAACCAAAGGCCGACGAAGCCACCGCTTAGTCAGCTGGGCGGCAGGGGACAGTAGACTCCATTGCCAGCCGTCCCGCGCCGGGAAAGCTTACTCGTTGAACAGGCGGGGTTGTGCGGCGACTGGTACCGAGGCGGGTTTCCGCCGGGCGATGCCCACAACGCCCAGCACCGTAAATTCACGCAATGCTGCTCGCGGCACGAAGATGCGATCGGTGTTGCCGTTCAGGTCCGGCGGGGTAATTTGCACGCCGTTATCCAACAAATTCAGCAGGTCGTTGGGGACTACGCCCTCTAGGGTTTCTCCGTCGCTGTAACGTAGCTTTACCCACAGGCCATCCAGCTTGGGCCGGCTGAGAAAAGCTTTGCGCTCCGGCTCGAAATCGTCTGAAAACTCGCGCACAAAATAAATGGAGCGTAGCTTGTCGAGTGGGATCTCGGTGTGCTCGCCGTCCGGGCTGAGCAAATCCACAGGACCGTTTTGCCCAAGGCGGGAAGGATTGAGGTAGCCGCGCAGGGATTTCTTGTCCGCAAGGACAATAACCACCTTCTTGTGCGTCGAAGTTGGGGCGCGATTTTTCAAGTTTCAGGGCTTGGGTGGTGCAACAGCGCTAAATTTGCCAATCTGCGGGATGTATGTTATGTTAAGCAAGATTTCCTGTCAACCTACTGTGTTCATTAGGGTTAGGTCCGGAGACGCCGCCCGTTGACCGAAAAGAAGCAAATACTCAAATCCGCTTCGATCATATCGCTTGTCACGATCTTTAGCCGCATTCTCGGATACGTCCGGGACCAGCGTTATGCGTTGCTGCTGGGCACGTCGCACATCGCCGATTCCTTCATTCTGGCGTACCGTATCCCCAATCTTTTCAGACGCCTGGTAGGGGAAGGCTCCATGAGCGCTTCCTTTATACCCGTGTTTACCACCTACATGCGCGAAAAATCACCCGCCGAGGTGTGGGCCTTTGCCAACAAACTTTTCTGGACGCTGGCGCTGGTCTTGGCGGTCATCACCGTGCTTGGCATGGTTTTTTCCCCCGCGGTGATTCACACATTTATTCCCGCAGCGGCGCAGCACCTGAACTGGGACGAAGCCATCGCGCTCAACCGCATCATTTTCCCGTACTTGTTTTTCATTGGCCTGGCGGCTTTGGCCATGGGCATTCTCAACTGTTTTCACATTTTCGGACTGCCTGCGGCCACGCCGGTGCTTCTGAATTGCTCCATCATTTTGTTTTCGGTTGGCGTGGTGTGGCATTACTTCAAAAGTCCGGCGATTTCGCTCGCGGTAGGCGTGCTGGTGGGCGGGGCCCTGCAATTTTTGGTGCAGGTGCCTTCGCTGGTGCAGAAGGGTATGCACTTCGATTTTGGCATCTCCTTTTCGCATCCCGGGATTCGTAACGTGGCCCGCCTGATGATCCCGCGCTTTTTTGGTATCGGCATCGGACAGATTAATTTTTTTGTGGACACTTATTTTGTGAACTCGGCCAGGATGCCGCAAGGCAGCCTGACGGCTTTATATTTGGCTGATCGCGTGATGGAGCTGGTGCTGGGCGGATACGCTATCGCCGTGGCTACAGCTATTCTGCCGATGATGTCGCATCAGGCCGCTGCCAAGGACTACGAGTCGCTCAAAAGGACGCTCTCATTTTCTGTGCGCATTGTAGCGTTCATTACCATACCGGCAGCGCTGGGGCTGATGATTTTGCGAGAGCCGATCATTCGCGTGCTCTTCCAGCATGGCCAGTTCGTCGCGGAATCCACGCGGCTGACGGCGCGAGCGCTGCTTTGTTACGCGGTGGGGCTGCCGGCGCTGGCCTCGGTGAAATTAATCGTTCCGGCGTTTTACTCCACGCACGACACGCGCACGCCTGTCGCCGTAGCATCCGTATCATTGGTCCTGAACATCATCCTAAACATTGTTTTTTTGAACTATTTTTTCGATACGGTGCAAAATGGCGGGCCCGCGCTGGCCACGGCGATAGCCTGCTTCGTGGATTTCTTCCTGCTGTTCTTTATTTTCCGCAAACGCTATGGGGCGGTCGGGGGCCGGCAGATCCTGCGCTCCTTCACCAAAATCGCGTTGTGTTCCGCGATTATGGGCGTGGCCTGCTGGCTGGGGTTGCACTACACGACATTCACCATGCATTCACGTTTCCTGGTTCAGTTGTTGACGTTCCTCGCCTTGCTGATTGGGGCGACGGCGCTTTATCTTGGCCTGGCGTGGATTTTCCGCTGCCACGAGATGGAAGAAATTTACGGCATTGCCACGCGCCGCAGAACACCAGCGAGTGCCGGGATGGTGGAGCCATGATAGAAATCGCGGCCACCATTTCGTCGTTTCTGACCCACGTAAAAGTGGAGAAGGGACTTTCGTCCAACACGGTCTCGGCGTACCGGCGCGACCTGGTTAAATTCGATGGTTTTGCGCAGAAGCGCAAACTTTGGCTGGAAAGTGTCACGCGAGATGACCTGGTGGATTTCCTGGCCGGCCTGTATCGCATGAATTTGGAGAGCCGCACAGTGGCTCGGCACCTCGTAACGCTGCGAAATTTCTTTCGCTTCGCGCAAACGGAGGAATTAATCACCACCGATCCGTGCATCAATCTGGAATCGCCTAAGATCCGGCGCTCACTTCCAGGCTATCTGCGACTGGAAGAAGTCGAGCGCCTGTTGGAGCAACCGGACTCGACTACAGCTTTGGGCTTGCGTGACCGCGCCATGTTGGAAGTGTTGTACTCCACCGGTCTGCGCGTTTCCGAATTGATCGGCTTACGAGTGAGCGATCTCGACAACAAAGTCGGCTGTGTGCGCTGTATCGGCAAAGGCGACAAAGAGCGCATTGTGCCGGTGGGGCGCAAGGCCCTCTCCATGGTGGGAAAATATCTGCGAGACGCACGGCCGCAATTGCTAGGCAAACTTCGCGGCAGTCCGACGCTGTTTGTAAACCGGCGCGGGGTCTCGCTAAGCAGGGTCGGCGTGTGGAAGATTTTGTCGGCCTATGGACGGCGCGCCGGTTTGCGTGTTTCGCTCACACCGCACATGCTGCGGCACAGTTTTGCGACGCATTTGCTGGAACGCGGTGCGGACCTGCGCTCGGTGCAATTGATGTTGGGCCACGCGGATATTTCCACCACGCAAATTTATACCCACGTGGTGGAAGAGCGGTTGAAGCAAATTTACAAAGCGCATCATCCCAGGGCATGAACGTAACTGCAAAAATGCATGGGGACAGGTCTTGATACTTATGGCGGATGCTTTCGCGGTGGTCGCGCGAACGTCCTGAAGAGGGAAGAAGGAGCGCAATGCCCGATTATATGTTTTTGCTGGAAAGCCGGCTCTCGCCGGAACAACGCGCGGTACTTACGCGCGTGCAGGAACTTTCCGCCGCGATGGGCTTCAACGTCTATCTGACCGGCGGAACGGTGCGCGACCTGGTTACAGGAGCGTCCCTGCGCGATCTAGATTTCACGGTCGAAGGAAATCCCGCGAAAATTGCGCGCGAACTGGAAAAGGGCGGCGCCAAGGTTCTCGTGGAAGACGACAGGATGCGTCACATCGAATTGCTGTTCACCGGAGATGTCGAAGGCAGCATTTCGGCTGCGCGCGACGACCATTACGTGCGACCCGGAACGAGGCCGGAAGTGCGCTGGTCCACCATCATGGAAGATTTGCGCCGCCGCGATTTCTCGCTGAATGCCGTGGCCATCTCGCTGAATCCCGCGTCGCGCGGATTATTGCTGGACCCCACGAATGGATTGTCAGACATCGAACGCGCCGAAGTGCGCGCGCTGACGATTCACGCTTTTACTAACGAGCCGGTGCGGCTCTTGCGGGTGTTGAGATTTGCCGCGCGCATGGGCTTCAAAACTGAAGCGCGCACGCAGGAATGGTTTGACCTAGCGGTCGAGCGGGAACTGCCTGCCACCATTACACCGGAAGATGCCGGCGCGGAGTTGCGCGCGCTGGCTCGCGAAGAGCGGCCGTCCGTGGTGCTGAAAGCATGGGAAGACCACGATTTGCTGGAGGCGGTGAATCCTGTTCTGGCCAAGAAGCGGCCGGGCTACGACGCCATCACGCGCCTTGGCAACGTGCGCGAGGATCTTTTTACCGCCGGCTTACGCCCGCGGCTCGCTACTCCGATGTTGCTGGCGATTCTGGCACGGCTGAAGGACCGCGAGCAAAGTTCCGTGCTGTCGAAAGCGGGCTACCGCTCCGCCGAAGCTCAGAAAGTTTTGGGCTTCGACAAAATGATCCAAGGCGTTCAAAAAGAGCTGACCGGCAAAAAGGTAAAAACTCCCCTGGAGGCTTACCGTTTTCTTGAACGACTTCCGCTCGATCAGATCGCGTACATCATGGCGGAGTCCAATAATTCCGGGGCCGTTTCAAAGATCCGCGCTTATCTGAACAAGTGGAGACCGATTCGCTCGGGGCTTCCCATAGTGATCAGTGAATTAACCGCACTGGGCATGCCGGCGGGTGCGACGTTCGACGCCATCGTGGACCAGGTGTTTGGCATGCAACTCACCGGAAGGGGAAAAACTCCCGAGGAGCGCGAAAAGATTTTGCGCAAACTGTCCGGCATCAAGGAACCGCCCAAGAAAAAAGAGAAAGAGAAAAAATCCAAGGCGGCCGAGAAATCTCAAGCGGCGCTGGCTGTCGGTAGTGCGGC
>JALYLI010000112.1 GCA_030774335.1 Acidobacteriota bacterium
CGATGCCGGAGTCGGTGACGTGGAAGCGGCGTTTGTCGGCTTCCACGTCGTAGCCGATTTCGGTGCGCTCCGGCAGGCTGACGTGGCGGTCAATGATGGCGCGGCGGATGCGCGAGTGGCGGCCGACGTTCACGTGGTTATAGATGATGGATTCGGAGACTTCGGAATAGCTGTTGACGCGGACGTCGGCGCCGAGGATGGACTTCATCACGCGGCCACCGGAAATGATGGAGCCTCCGGAGACGATGGAATCGAGCGCGACGCCCATGCGTTCGGGATCGGCAAAAACAAATTTGGCCGGCGGATACTGGTGAATCCAGGTGCGCAGCGGCCAGGAGGTGTCGTACAAGTTGAAAATCGGCGACACGCCGACGAGATCCATGTTGGCTTCGTAGTAGGCGTCGAGGGTGCCGACGTCGCGCCAGTACAAAGCGTCCTTGCGATTCTCGTCGACGAAGTTGTAGGCGAAGACGCGATGCTTGGAGATGATGCGCGGAAGAATGTCTTTGCCGAAATCGTGGCGGGACTTGGGATCTTCGGAGTCCGCCAGCAAAATCGGAATCATCAAGTGCGTGTTGAAAATGTAGATGCCCATGGAGGCATTGCAATGCCCGGGATGATGCGGGGATTGCTTAGGCGCCGCCGGTTTCTCTTCGAAGCCCATGATGCGCCAGTCTTTGTCGGTCTCGATGACGCCGAACTGCAGCGCCGCCTGTTCCACTGGGATCTGAATCGTGGCCACGGTTACATCCGCGCCGGAATCCACATGCTGGTGGAGCATGCGGCTGTAATCCATTTTGTAAATGTGGTCGCCGGATAAAATGAAAACGTACTTGGAGCGCTCGCTGCCGATGGAATAAATATTCTGGTACACGGCGTCGGCGGTGCCTTGGTACCACTGCTGAGACACGCGCATCTGCGGAGGAAGTACTTCGAAGTATTCGCCAAGCCCGGCCAGTGGAGACCAACCGGCGCGAATATGACGATTGAGGCTGAGAGCTTTGTACTGCGTCAGCACGAACACGCGTCGCAGGTCGGAGTTGATGCAGTTGGAAAGCGTGATGTCAATGATGCGGTACATGCCCCCAAAGGGCACGGCGGGCTTGGCGCGGTCACGTGTGAGCGGCCACAGACGTTCGCCTTGACCGCCGGCGAGAAGGACTCCGATGGCGTCACGCATATCGGACATGGACTGACCCCCGGGGAACGTCTTTACGAGCGGCTAATTCTAACAGTATCCAGGAAGCGGGGTGCAAGCGGTGCGAGGCGAAGTGGAGTCGCGCACGGGAATGTTCTGGCAAGCAAGCGTGCTGCATTTAAGGCGTATTACTTCTAGATATGGCCAGTACCAAATCATTACTAGCGGCAGGTTGCGACCCAGACCATTGGCTGGTTCAGAAAGATTCCTTGACTTTACTGCCTCCAATTGATTAGAAGATGCCAACGGCCTCGTGAGACAATCTATGCGGACGGCGCGGATGCAGGGCGCCGCTAGAAACCAATCCTAACCGGATTGGGGGTGACTTTAAATTGGCAGAAGTAATTATCCAGGAGAGTGAATCTCTGGAAAATGCACTGCGCCGCTTTAAGCGCAAGGTGCAGCAGGAAGACATCATCAAGGAAATAAAGAAGCACAGCTTCTACATGAAGCCCGGCGAGAAGCGCCGGACCAAAGAAGCGCTTTCGCGGAAGCGACTGCGTAAGAAGCAGCGCCGGGAAGCGGATTAATCTCCGCTTTTGCGGCACGGCTCGGCGCGGCACTTCCGAGAATCAGGCCCCAGTCAGGCAAGTAGTTTGGGTTTTTTTCGGCTTCACGTAAGCAGGCCCTTGGGAACCGCCCCGGCGTCCCCGGATACAGGCGCAACCACGCAGTGGGATATTCCACGAAGTCGGCCTCCGCGTAAGTTGACCCATCCCCTTACCTTACTTGGGCTAAGGGGAGCGCCTCATGGAATATCACGATCGGGTCCTGAAGTGTTCGGAGTGTAGCGCCGAGTTTGTATTTACGGCCGGCGAGCAAATGTTTTTCGCCGACAAAGGATTCAAGAACGAACCGAAGCGATGTAAGGGCTGCAAAGCAAGACGCGCCGAAGGCGGCGGCCACGCCAACGGCGGCGGCTTGCAGATGCGCTCGGAAACCAAGACCAACTGTTCGCAGTGCGGCAAGGAAACCACCGTGCCATTCCGGCCGACGCAGGGGCGTCCGGTATTTTGCCGGGAATGTTTCCAGCAGCGCCGGTCGATGGGCGCGGCGTAGGTTCAGCGCAGCAGTGGCTGACAATCACTATTGATTCAGCAGGGGACAGCAAGCGATCCTGTCCCCGTTAGTTTTCCCGCCGACCCATATCTCTCTCCAGCAGGCACGTTTATTTTGCAGAGTTTCAAGAGGCTCCAGCTTCGTTTTGTAATCCGCGTTGTTCCCATGTAGTTTTAAGGATGGGAAGCGTATGATACGCGTCTCGCAATACTAGGGTACGGTGTAGCAGAGGGCCACAGCATGGCTCACCGTTTTACCATCGGGGTGGAAGAGGAATTCCAGATTATAGATCCGGCCACGTGCGAGCTGCGTTCGCACGTGATGCAACTGGTCTCGGCGGCTTCCCCCAGCATCGTGGAGCAGGTGAAGCATGAGATGCACCAGTCCATCGTGGAGACGGGCACGAACATCTGCGACAGCGTGCACGAACTGCGTATTGAGATGCACCGCACGCGCGGAGAACTGGTAGCCGCGGCGGAACGAGCCGGGTTGCAGGTGGCGGCCGCAGGAACGCATCCTTTTTCGAGCTGGATCGACCAGGTGATTTCTCCCGGCGAGCGCTATCAAAATATTATTGAAGAGTTGCAGCAACTGGCGCGCTCTCTGCTGATTTTCGGCATGCATGTGCACGTGGCCATGCCCGATAAACAAACCACCATAGACATGATGAACATGGTGCGCTATTTCCTGCCGCACCTGCTGGCGCTTTCTACCAGCTCGCCATTCTGGATGGGACGCAACACCGGATTGAAATCTTTCCGGACGACGGTTTTTAGGCGATTTCCCCGCACCGGGGTGCCGGAGCAGTTCGAATCGTGGAGCGCGTACGAAAATTTCGTAAGCCTGCTGGTGAAGTTGAACTGCATCGACACCGGGAAAAAAATCTGGTGGGATGTGCGGCCGCATCCGACGTTTGGCACGCTGGAGTTCCGCATGTGCGACGTGGCCACGAAAGTGGAAGAGGCCGTGGCCATAGCCGCGTTGACGCAAGCCATCGTCGTGAAACTGCACCGTTTGTATACCGGCAACATGAGTTTTCGTTTGTATCGTCGCGCGTTGATCGAAGAAAATAAATGGCGCGCGGCGCGTTACGGAATCGAAGGCAAGCTTATCGATTTCGGCAAAGAAACCGAAGTGCCCATGCGCGAGCTGATTCCGGAATTGCTGGAATTTGTGGATGACGTGGTGGACGAACTGGGCAGCCGCAGCGCGGTGGAATACGTTCACACCATCATGAGTGAGGGTACCAGCGCTGAGCGGCAACTGCGGGTGTACAAGGACACGGGAGACTTGAAAGCGGTGGTGCGGCATCTGGTGAATGAAACCCGCGGCGGCGTGACCCAGTCGCAGTCTTCCGCGCATGCCATAAATTAGAAAACTCGGCGATGGGTCTGTTCAGATTTGGTTTGCTGCCCGAAAGTTTATTCGTGTACTGCTGGTTGGCGCGGTGATCTTTCCGAGGAGCAAGTGCAATGAAGAAGGTGGGCCTGTTGTGCGGGCGTGAATTCAGCTTTCCGCCGGCGTTTATCGAGCGTGTAAAAACATTAGGCGCGAAAGATGGCGTTACCGCGGAGTTTGTGAAGCTGGGCGGCACGCGCATGGATGAACCCGCGAAATACCGCGTGATCGTGGATCGCATCTCGCATGAGGTGGAATATTATCGGGGCTACCTGAAGCACGCAGTCTTGCAGGGAAGTTACGTCATCAACAATCCCTTCTGGTGGACGGCGGACGATAAATATTTTAATTATTCCGTGGCCGCGAAACTGGGCATCGCCATTCCAAAAACGGTGTTGTTGCCGCAAAAAGGTTATCCCAAGGATGTGGATATCAACGCGGAGTCGCTGCACAACCTCGAATACCCGATAAATTGGGACGCGCTGTTGGACTACGTGGGGCGTCCGGCGATTTTGAAACCGTATTCCGGCGGCGGCTGGAGGCACGTATATAAGGTACATACCAGGGAAGAGCTGTTCGCCGCGTACGACCAGACTTCGCCGTATTGCATGACGCTGCAGGAATTCATCAACTTCGACAAATACGTGCGCTGCTTTACGTTTGGCAAAACGGATATTTTACCTGTGCACTATGACCCCAAAGACCGGCGTTACCTGGTGGATCACAAATATCTTTCCGCCGAGCTTGGCGAGCGCGTGGTTCGGGATGCGCAGACCATCAATCAGGCGCTGGGCTACGAAATGAACACCATCGAGTTTGCGATTCAGGATGGCGTTCCTTACGCGATCGATTTTCTAAATCCCGCGCCGGATTTCGAGCGCGACCGCATCACGGAATTTTATTTTGAGCAGGTGGTGGACAGAATGGCGCGGCTGGTGATTGAGCGGGCGCTCACGGGAGAACCTTCCAACTCCTGGCCACGCTGGGAATCGATGCTTTCGGGTGGCACTGGAGACCAAAGCGCGGGACCCGCGGGTTTCACCGGCGCGCCAAAAGCAAAAGCTCCACAAGCTTTAGGCGCCGGGCAAAGTGCAACTATTCAACCTGTGGCAGGTCAAACAGTAACGGATCAACCTCAGCCGGGGCCGAACAGCCCCGTACCACCACCGGCAGTCGTTCAGGAGCGCGCTTCCGCACCTGCGAACAAGCCTTCCAGACCCAAAACAAAATGAGCACGGCTTCACAACAACGGGCTGACGGAACGGCCGCGGAATTTTGGGACGCATTATTGCGATCCGTTCTCGACAGTGAACACTCGTTCGCCGATGATTTCCTGAAAGAGTTACGCGCGGAGAAATTGACCTTCGGCGACCGCGTGCATTGTCCGTTTCTGCGTCCATTCTTTCTTTCCCCCGAGGACGAGAAGCGCGTGCGGCCGGTAGCCGAGACCATAGCCGAACTGGGCGAACGCGTCACGGTCGCGGCGCTGGCAGACAAAAAGTTATTGGCGCAATTTCATCTGCGACCCGAAGAAGAGCGGCTGGCGCGGCTGCCCGCGGGGTACGGCCGCGTGAGCACTTCGTCGCGTCTGGATGCTTTTCTGCTGCCGGAGTCGTTGAAATTCGCGGAGTACAACGGAGAATCGCCGGCGGGAGCAGGCTACGCGGAGACGCTGGGCGAAATTTTCAGCGAGCTCCCCTTGATGGGGCAGTTTTCGCAGCGCTACGAAGTGCATGGCTATCCGTTGAGCGCCAAGCTTCTGGATGCGCTGGTGATGAGTTACCTCGATTGGGGCGGTACCAGCAAGAGGCCGCAAATTGCCATCGTGGACTTCCGCGGTGTGCCCACTTGGCGCGAATTTGAAATTCTTAGGGGACGTTTCGAGAAAATGGGCGTGCCCACGGTGGTGGCCGACCCCCGCGGGCTGGTATTCGACGGAAAGAAATTGACCGCGGACGGCAAAAAAATCGATCTGGTATATCGCCGCGTGTTGATGAACGACATCGTGGCGCGGCCCGTGGAGTGCGCGGCACTGGTCAAGGCCTACACCGCCAATGCGGTGTGCGTGGCGAATTCACTTCGCTGCAAGATTCCCCACGTGAAGACATTTTTTGCCGTGCTCACCGATGAACGAAACGGGGGGCTGTTTTCGCATGATGAGCGCAAGATAATCGCGCGTCACGTGCCCTGGACGCGCGTAGTTGCGGATGTGAGCACGGCCCATTACGACAAGCCCGTCGACCTGCTGGCATTCATTCGCAAGGAGCGCGAGAACCTGGTGTTAAAGCCGAGCGACGAGTACGGCGGCACTGGCGTGACGCTCGGCTGGGAAACCAGCGAAGGCGCGTGGGACACGGCTATTCAAGCGGCAATTTTGGGCAGCGGACCGGAAGCCGGTGGGAATTGCTGGATCGTTCAGGAACGCATCCCTATCCGCCGCGAAGTATTTCCCTACATAACGCCTAGCGGCAATGTGGAATTCCGCGACATGCTGGTGGATTTCGCGCCGTATCTGTTTCGCGGAAAATTGAGCGGCTACCTTATCCGGTTAAGCGCCACCGGTTTGGCCAACGTCACCAGCGGCGGCGGTCAAGTGCCGTCATTCCGGGTGGCAAAGAAAGAATCGGCAGCGAGAAACAGCGAGCAAGCGTAGAAAAGCGCTTTCCTGGCTGGCGGGTGGCCGGGAGGATTCTGATTTTTTTTGGACAGTGTTGGAACTGCCTCTGCAAAAGGTAGCGTAGTTAACGCGTGAGTAAAGGTAAATTGGGTGCCCCACCCTCGAGGGTTGGAGGGTGGGTCTTGGGTGGACTGTGCCTGTCGGGTTGCGGCGGATCTTTCGGATTGAGTGTGGGCCACCCGGCGTGTCGAAAAAACAGTCTCCCTGCAACAACTAAGGGGGAACTTGGCGTTCAACTTCACTTCCATCGTTTCGCTCCGGCACGATGCCGCTCGACATGCTGGACGCGCGCGCCGACAGATGGATCGCTGAACAGGCCCAATAGGCTACCTGCGCGGGACGTCGCGCTTAACTCCGCAGGCTAAATTCGATAAAGTATATTGGTGCGCAATTTATTTGGCAGCGCAAAAAATGAGCTGATGCCCGGCGCCAAAAACGCCGTGGAGACCTGTTTGGCGGTGCGCGCCGGTGAAGGCGTGGCGCTGATTGCCGATGAAATCAGCAAGCCGGTGGCCGCCAGCTTGGGGTCGGCGCTCGAACACTGCGGCGCGAATTACAATGCTTTTTTGTTGGAAGATTTTGGACCGCGCCCCATGCGTGAGGCTCCTGCCGAAGTGTTGAGCGCGCTCGAGGCAGCGGACGTGGGCATCCTGTGCATGACGCCGCAGACGGGGGAGCTGGGCGCGCGCATGGCCATCGTAAAAATTGTGGAGCGGCGGCAAATTCGCTACGCGCACATGGTGGGCGTTACGGCGGAGATCATGCAACAAGGCATGCGCGCGGACTATCGCTTGGTGGACCGCCTGAGCGACAAGTTGCGCGAACGCATGCTGCGCGCGGAAACGCTCACGGTGAAAACCACGGCGGGGACAAATATTGCGGCGCATTTCGATCCTGGTCTCGACTGGGTGAAAACCAGCGGGCTAATCAGCCCGCGATACTGGTCAAATCTCCCGGCCGGCGAAGTATTTACCACGCCCGCCACGGTGGACGGAACTTTTGTGTGCGACGCCACGGCCGGGGATCACTTCAACGGAAAGTACGGGGACCTGCAATCCACGCCGCTGGTTCTGGAAATAAAAGAAGCGCGTCTGGTGCACGCGGAGTGCGTACGCAAGGATCTGGAGCAGGAATTCTGGGACTATTGCCATACCGATAACAACAGCGACCGCGTCGGGGAGTTGGCGTTCGGCACAAATCTGGGATTGTCGCGGATGATCGGCGTACTTCTGCAGGATGAAAAATTTCCCGGCGTGCACCTGGCGTTCGGTGATCCCTATGGCAGCCAGACGCATGCGGACTGGGCGTCAAAAACGCATGTGGATGTGCTCACGCGCAAGTGTGATGTGTGGATAGACGATGATCAGGTGATCAGCCGGGGGCGCTACCAGTTGGCCCACCTAGGGCTTTCGTGATCGCCTTAATCTTCAAATCTCTCAATCGGTCAGCTCCACCCGGGTTATACAGATTGAACTGTATAGCCTGCTGCTGCTTTTGGGGCATACTAGGCCGCAAATCCGTGTCCTTACCTTGTGGTCCAGAAAGGAACCGATCATGTCATTCGGACTGTATGCTGTGGGATTTTTGATTGTGATTGGCGGGCTGGTTTACGGCGCGCATTTGATGCATGTACCGACGCATTGGATCATGGTCGGCGCCATTGTGCTGTTGGGGATTGGTATTGTGACCGGCGTGCAAAATACGCGACAGAAAGATCCTTCCTAAACCACACGCGCGATCTAACGCCTCGCTATGCCGCTTTGGAGCGGTGAGTAGCTCCGCAGAAGAAAATCTTTATGCTTATCAAACAAGAACGGCGCGGGTTTTAAGTCCGCGCCGCCCGGTTGCTGGTCATGGATCGGGAATTATCGCCGCAAAGAGCAGGTTACTTTTTCTCCCGGGCGGGTATCGCTTCGGATTCAGCGCTGGGTTTAGCGGTGGTCGTGGTCATGGTCCCGGTCGTGGTCGCGCCAACGATCGCGGTCGCGATCGCGGTCGCGATCCCACCGGTGGTCATGACGAAATTCGCCGCGGTCTCCGTTCCAATATCCCCCGTAGAACTCGCCGCTCTCGTAGCGAGGTCCGACCCACACGGCTCCGGAATAGGGAGGCCGAGTCCAGTAACCTGAATGCCAGCGGTAGTGACGGCCCACTGGATACCAGTAGCCGTCTACCCAGTAGTAATCCGGTCCCGGCGCAATGGGGCGCACGCGCACGTAGCGAGGCCGCGGTGGCGGACCGACTCTGATGCCTAAACTGACCTGGGGCGCGCTGAAGGCTGGTGAACCGGTAAACAACATGCCGGCAAGTAATGCAGTCCCAAAAAGTTTCCTCATGATGGTCATACAATCTACCTCCCTTTATTGAACACGTGTGCCGGAAAAAATTCCTGCCCTCGGGGCGTTGCGGGGGGTACTCGTCGCGAGGCTTTCAATGAGCGTAGGTTACGCGGGGCGGCGAAGTGGCTCAATAAGGGAAAGCCTGTAGTGTGTCGGATGCAACACCGTGAAATGAAGACGCGCGCACCCGGAAGCATTGGTCATACAACACGTGGTCCATAATTAGGCCGGGGCGTCCTTGCGCCGATGCTATTCTCTGATCAGTTGCCGGATTCTGGGTCTGATCGCGGTACGCACTGATGAACCCCTTTGACTCCTCGATCGTCTCGTTCCTGAACAGTTTTGCGCGCCACTCGATATTTTTTGACACGCTGGTGACGTTGGTCAGCGGTAACTATTTGCTAAAGGGAGGCGTGGTATTGGCAATGATCTGGTGGGTATGGTTCTGCCGGGGCGTTCATCAAATCGAGCGAAGGCGTTTTTTGATCTGCGGAATCATCGCGTGTTTTCTGTCCGTGGCGGTCGCTCGCGGTCTGGCGCACGAGCTGCCCTACCGTGAAAGACCTCTCAGGACGCCGGGGTTGCACTTTCAAACTCCTTACGGTCAAAGCTCACAGGAGCTGATTAACTGGAGCGCCTTTCCGAGCGACCACGCTGCGGTATTTTTCACCTTAGCGTTTTCGATATTTTTTTGCTGGCGTGCCGCAGGAATTGTGGCGCTGGGTTACGTCCTCGTGGTGATCTGTCTGCCGCGCATTTACCTGGGTTTTCACTTTCCGACGGATGTTCTGGCCGGCGCGCTCATCGGACTAGGCCTGGCGTCCTTGGCGCACATCTCCGCGGTGCGGAAAGCCGTGGGTGGCGTAACGGAGCGGTGGCTCGAGAGCTACCCGGGGAGCTTCTACGCGTTTTTTTTCATCATAACTTTTCAAATCGCAACGATTTTTGATTCAACCCGCGAGATTACACACTTTTTCTACCTGCTTCTGAAGCCGCACACGTAACCCGCGCGCGCCACATAAATTTTCTGGTGGTGGCGCGCTTCGCCGATGGGACTGTGCAGTTGCGAACGAGTGTGTTTGTCGAGCTTTTAATGCCAGATGTTTCCGTTATTCCAAACTCCAGCTACTTCAGGCAGAATGTTTGCGCGTTAACGGAGAACTTATGAATCGCAGCGTAGTAACGCCATGGATTTGTGTGAGCGGCCTGTTGCTGGTGCTCGCCGGGACACAAGAAGTTGGCCGCGTTTCGGGCGACGAACAAGCGCTGGCGGGATATTCCGCGGAATCATCGCGTGCCGAGCGCCAGTGGGAAGAAAAATTTCGCGAAATTCCCAGCCCGGAAAATTTGCGCACTTATATGCAACGCCTTTCCGCGCGGCCTCACCATGTTGGTTCGCCGTACGACAAGGAAAACGCCGAGTGGATCGCGGCGAAATTCAAGGAGTTTGGGTTGGACACGCACATCGAGCAATTCGATGTGCTGTTCCCCACGCCGAAAGAGCGATTGCTCGAACTGGTCGAAGGCGGGCCGAAGTTTTCCGCCAAGCTGCAAGAACCGCCGCTGGCGCAGGACCCCACGTCCAGCCAGCAGTCCGAACAGTTGCCAACCTATAACGCCTACTCGAAAGACGGGGACGTCACCGGCCAGCTGGTCTACGTGAATTACGGAGTTCCCGAGGACTACGAGCAACTCGAGCGCATGGGAGTTTCCGTAAAAGGCAAAATCGTGATCGCGCGCTATCTGCATTCCTGGCGAGGCATCAAGCCGAAAGTGGCCGCGGAACATGGCGCGATCGGCTGCCTGATTTATTCCGATCCTGGCGACGATGGATACGTGGAGGGCGAAACTTTTCCTGGCGGGGCGTGGCGTCCCAAGGATGGCGTGCAGCGCGGCAGTGTCGCGGACATGCCCACTTATCCGGGCGACCCGCTGACGCCCGGCGTGGGCGCAACCAAAGATGCCCGGCGCCTGAAGATCGAAGATGCGCCCACCGTCACCAAAATTCCCGTGCTGCCAATTTCGTACGCCGATGCGCAACCGTTGCTGGAAGCGCTTTCCGGCCGCGTCGCTCCGCAGCAGTGGCGCGGCGGCCTGGGCATCACGTATCACCTGGGACCGGGGTCCGCGAAAGTGCATTTGAAGGTGAAATTCAACTGGGACATCAAGCCGGTATATGACGTGATCGCGAAAATTCCCGGGGCCGTCTTTCCCAACGAATGGGTGTTGCGCGGGAATCACCACGACGCGTGGGTGAATGGAGCGGAAGATCCGACCTCCGGAATGGTCGCGGTTCTGGAGGAGGCGCGGGGACTGGGCGCATTGTTGAAGGCGGGCTGGAAGCCCAAGCGCACCATTATTTATTGCGCGTGGGACGGCGAAGAGCCGGGATTGCTGGGTTCGACGGAGTGGGCGGAAGCGCATTACGACGAATTGCGAGCGCATGCCGTCGTCTATATCAACTCGGATTCGAATGGCCGCGGTTATCTGGGGATTCAGGGTTCGCACACGCTGGAAAAATTCAGTAATGACATCGCGCGCGACATAACTGATCCCGAAACCAAGCTGTCGGCGTGGAAGCGCAATCATCTGAACGAAATTGCCGCGGCAAAATCTCCGGAAGAACGGCAGAAAATTCGGGAACGCGCGGACGGGCGTATCGAGGCGCTCGGTTCTGGCTCCGACTTCACGGCATTTTTACAGCACGATGGCGTGGCGTCCTTGAATGTCGGTTTTGGTGGAGAAGACGGCGGTGGCATCTATCATTCCATCTACGATGATTTCTATTGGTACACGCACTTCAGTGACACGGATTTTGTTTATGGCCGGGCGCTGGCCCAGGCCGGGGGGACCGCTGTTTTGCGGTTGGCTGACGCGGAACTGTTGCCGTTTGAATTCGGTAATTTCGCGGACGCCATGAATACCTACGTAAAAGAATTGAAAACGCTGGCGCAAAAGTCGCAAGCAGATATTCAGGAGCGCAACCGGGAAATCGAAGAGGGCTTGTTCCCGGCGACCGACGATCCCAAAAAACCTCTGACCATACCGGCGGTGGAAACCGTTCCGCCGTATCTGAATTTCGCACCGCTGGAAAATGCCGCCAACGCGCTGGACCGCGGCGCGGCGGAGTACCGCAAAGCATTTGAGAAGATGAACCTGAATGGCGGCAGCGCCATGGCCTCGTCTTCGCTCGCTGAAGTAAATAAACTGTTGATCGCCAGCGAGCGAAAACTTACCAACGCGGAAGGGCTGCCAAACCGCCCGTGGTTCAAGCACCAGATTTATGCTCCCGGCTTTTACACCGGCTACTCGGTAAAAACGATGCCGGCCGTCCGCGAAGCTATCGAGCTGAAGCAATGGAAACAGGCCGACGACGGCATTGTGGCGGTGGCGCGCGTGTTGCAGGATGAAGCGGCTTTAATTTCCACGGCGGCTTCAAAACTGGAAGCGGCCGCGCACTAGCGAACGTGGTCGGCTGTTTACAACGGCTCCGATTTTTTGCTGGTAAGAAATAGCCATCGGGCTTTGGAAAGGATCAACCCGTTCCTTCCTACAATCTCGCTCTGGTCGGTTGCGGCAATGTGGGGCGTGCATTTTTGCGTGTCCTCATTTCCAAAGAGTCCGAACTCCGCAGGCGCTACGATGTGCGGTGGCGCCTTACCGGCGTGGCGACCCGCCGCTGCGGTTGGCTTGCCGATCCGCACGGACTTAATCCCATCGCGGTACTGAATGGCCACTGGCCCGGGAAGCGCGAGAACCAGCCCGGCAACGTGGCCGAGTGGCTGGAACATGGGCACGCGGATGTGCTCGTCGAAGCCAGCCCGTTGAACGTGCAAACCGGCCAACCTGCTATCGAACACTTAAAAACGGCGCTTGAGTTTGGCGCGCATGCGCTGACGGCGAACAAGGGGCCCATCGTCTACGCCTTTCAAGAGCTGACAAAACTTGCCGGCGACAAAAGGAAAAAGTTTCTGTACGAATCCACGGTGATGGATGGCGTGCCTATTTTTTCGATGTTTCCGCTGGGACTGCCGGCTGTGGATTTGCGTGGATTCCACGGCGTGCTGAATTCCACGACCAACGTGGTGCTCACCGAAATTGAGAGAGGCTGCTCGTTCGAGGAGGCGGTGAAGCGCGCCCAGGCCATGGGTATCGCCGAAACGGACCCGGCTGCCGACCTGGACGGCTGGGATGCGGCTTTTAAAGTCGCGGCGCTCGCGATCGTACTGATGGGCGTGCCAGTGAAGATTGAGCAGGTGCGGCGAACGGGAATTCGCGAACTGAGCGAAGAAAAGATTCGCTCGGTGCGAGACGCGGGGATGCGCTACAAACTGGTTTGCCGCGCGGAACGCCGCGGACTGGGCGTGGAATGCGCGGTAGCGCCGGAATTATTGTTGGCGGGCGATTCACTGGCGAATCTGGAAGCCTCAAGTTCGGCGATTCGCTTCGATATGGACGTGTTCGGGTTATCGATCGTGGAGCACAACCCGGGAATTGATGCCACGGGCTACGGCTTGGTTGCGGATTTCATTCGCGCGGTTCAGCCGTAACTTATTTTGCGGCCAGGCGCTGATCAAAGTTTGTGACACTCGGCGGAGCCGGAAGACTGGCATCGCAGCGAACATCGCGAATCGGATCGCTGGCCGTCAGGCGCAGTGGTAGAACTCCGGCCCAGACGGGCAAAACGTAGTCGGGCTCGTCGTCTTGAACATCTCCGGTACGCATCTTGGCGGAAACTTCGCTGAGCGGCAGGCGCAGGATGCTGGTGGCTTTTAGTTCTTTTTCACTGGGCTGGCGCGCATCGGCCCAGCGGCCGGGGAGAATTTTTTCGGTGAACGCGCGCAAGGCGGCGAGTTTTTCTTCCGGGACATCGACCAGCGTGGCCTTTCCCAGCGCCACCACGGAGCGGTAGTTCATGGAATGATTAAACACCGAGCGTGCCAACACCAGGCCGTCGACGAGAGTGACGGTCAGGCACACCGCCAGCCCGCCGCTGACGCCGCGCAACATGCGGCTAGCCGCCGAGCCATGAAAATAAATCGCGTCCTCCACCCGCGCGAACATGGTGGGGATAACGTAAGGCTGGTTTTCCACGGTGAACCCCACGTGGCACACAAATCCTTCATCGAGAATTTTGTAGATGGTGTCGCGATCGAACGATCCGCGATGCGGTTCACGCACCACGCGCGTGCGCTCGGTTGGCGTGAAAGTTTCCGGCAAGATGCACCTCAACGAGAAGCGTGGCGCGGAGTTGATAGCCGGCGCCAAAGCGGCATGAGTGAGGGACTTTTTGATGCTAACACGAGGCCGCGCGCGCCGGGCAAGAGCCAATGTGGCATTACCAGGCCGCTGTGAGAAACTAACGGACCGGAGAACATCATGAGCTCAACCGTGGCACACGCCGCAGGACCAAAAACGCTGGATAGCGCGTGGGTGCGGCAACAATTTCCTTCCCTGCAGACGCAAGTGAACGGACAGACCGCGGCTTTTCTGGACGGGCCGGCGGGAACGCAGGTCCCGCGACAAGTTGTGGACGCGATTCAGAATTATTTGCTGCACGACAACGCCAATACCTGCGGTACGTTTGCGACCAGCCGGCGCAATGACGCGATGATTGCGAGCGCTCGTCAGGCCATGGCGGATTTTTTCAATTGCGTCGCGGACGAGGTGAGTTTCGGACAGAACATGACCACCATCACGTTCGCGCTGTCGCGAGCGATTGGCCGCGACATGAAAGCGGGAGACGAAGTGGTGGTGACCACGCTGGACCACGACGCGAATGTCGCTCCGTGGCGCGCGCTGGAGGAAAAAGGAGTGGTGGTGCGCCAGGTGGATATCCGCGAAGAAGACTGCACGCTGGATATGGATGATCTGAAGCAACAAATTAGTAATAAAACCAAGCTGGTGGCCGTGGGATACGCCTCCAACGCGGTAGGAACGATTAATCCCGTCGCGGAAATCGCCAGGATTACGCACGCCGCGGGCGCACTGCTGTTCGTTGACGCGGTGCACTACGCGCCACATGGCGTCATAGATGTGAAAGCGCTGGATTGCGATTTTCTAGCCTGTTCGCCGTATAAATTCTTTGGACCGCACATGGGCACGCTTTATGGAAAACGCGAGCACCTGAGGCGATTTTCGCCCTACAAAGTGCGGCCCGCTCCGGATACTTTACCGGATCGCTGGGAGACCGGGACGCAAGTGCAGGAGTTGATTGCCGGAATTGGCGCTGCCATAGATTATCTGGCGGAGCTGGGACGCAGGCACGATCCCCCCGCAATTGATCGTCGAAGCGCGTTGCTGGCGGGATACCGAGTGACGCACGCGCATGAGATGGCGCTGCTCACGCAATTGATGGATGGGCTAAAACAAATCCGGGGTCTGCGCGTCTTTGGGATTACCGATCCACAGCGATTCGATGAACGTTGCTCGACGATTTCGGTGAGGCTGGATGGGCATACACCCACGGAGGTCGCAACATTTCTTGGCGACCGGGGAATTTTCACCTGGGACGGATGTTTCTACGCGTTGAATCTGACCGAGCGGCTAGGCGTGCAGGAAACAGGCGGACTGCTGCGTATCGGCTTAGTGCATTACAACACTGCGGAAGAAGTAGAGCGCCTGCTGACGGGTTTGCGTGAAATAAGCAGCAGTTAAAAGCAGCGACACTCTAAATATGTTTGCGAATTTACACGCGTAACTACAAGTGCGCGGCGAATCCGTGTATTCTGACGCGCTATGAATAAAAAAACGAAACCAATCGTTTTGACCGTGCTGGACGGCTGGGGGTACCGCGCGGAAACGGCGGGAAACGCCATCGCGATGGCGCGTAAGCCTGCTTACGACGAATTGCTGCGCAAATTTCCCAACACGCTGATTCACACTTCCGGTCCCTCCGTCGGGCTACCCGAAGGACAGATGGGCAACAGTGAGGTCGGGCACATGAATATGGGCGCCGGACGCATCGTGCACATGGACATCACGCGCATCGACTTGCTTATTGCCGATAAACAACTGGAAAACGTGCCGTTGTTTCAGCAAGCGATGGAGCGTGGCCGCCAGCGGCAGTTGCATTTCATCGGATTATTGAGCGATGGCGGCGTGCATTCGCACATCCAGCATCTGTTTGCGCTGCTGGAAATGGCCAGGCGCCAAAAAGTGGGCAATGTGTTTGTGCACTGCTTCATGGACGGGCGGGATACGCCGCCGCACAGTGGGCGCGACTTCGTGCAGCAGCTACAGCGAAAGATGCGCGACTTAGGTGTGGGGAATATCGCCACGCTGGTGGGCCGCTACTATGCGATGGATCGCGACAATCGCTGGGAGCGCATCGAGTTGGCTTACCGCGCGATGGTGCACGGCGAAGCGGCAACGCGCACAGATGATCCGGTGGCGGCGCTGCAAAAAAGTTATGAACAGGATGTCACCGATGAGTTCATAAGGCCGATCGTGGTGACGAAAGGCCCGGGGGACGCGGCCGTTGCGGTTGGCCAGATTCGCGATGACGATGCGGTGATTTTCTTTAATTACCGCGCCGATCGCGCCAGGCAGATGAGTTATGCGCTGGCGGCGCCGGATTTTGACAAATTCGCGGACGCCAGAAGGCCGCAGAATCTCTTTTATGCCGCCATGACGCAGTACGACAAAAACTGGCCGTGGCTGAAGTATGTGATCGCTCCGGAAAAGATGGAGCAGATACTCGCGCAGGTATTCGCGGAACTCGATTACAGGAATTTGCGCTGCGCGGAGACGGAGAAATATGCGCACGTGACTTATTTTTTCAACGGCGGGACGGAAAAGCCTTTCGGCGGCGAAGAGCGCATCTTGGTGCCCTCGCCAAAAGTGGCGACGTATGATCTGAAGCCGGAAATGTCTGCCGCGGGAATTACCGAAACGGTGGTGAACGCGATTGAAAAGGGCGAGTTCGACGCTATCATCATGAATTACGCCAACGCGGACATGGTCGGCCACTCCGGAAAACTGGAGGCCGCGATCCAGGCGGTGGAAGCGGTAGACGCCGGCTTGGCAGAAATCTATCAGACGCTGCAGGCGCGCGGCGGCACGTGGATTATTACCGCGGACCACGGCAACGCCGAGATGATGGTGGATCCCAAAACTGGTGGCGCGCACACCTATCACACCACCAACCCGGTTCCCTTAATAATCGTGAACGATGACGAGCGCCTGCGATTAAGGTCCGGTGGCGCGCTCCGCGACATCGCGCCCACGATGCTGGGCGTGCTGGCGCAACGCCAGCCCGCGGACATGACCGGCACAGACCTGCGCGTGAAGACGTAGCAAACTTCCGCGCGCAAATAGACAGGGGAATTGTGACTGCCAGGACCGAGTCAGCGAACACCAAACTTTTAATTTGCGTGGTGAGCCACTTCACGCAATGGAACGCCCAGCCGGTGATGGCGGAGACGATCCGCCAGCGATGGCCGAAAATGAAAGTCGTGCATCTGGAGACTTTCGAATCGCTGCCCGCGGAATTGCCGGATGCCGATATTTTTGTGGGCAGCGTGTTGCGGCCGCCGGACTTTGCCGCCGCGAAAAAACTGAAATGGGTCCACTCTACAAGCGCGGGAGTGTCGCAACTCACTTATCCAGAGCTGCGAAATTCCGGAATTGTGCTGACGAATGCGAGCGGGGTTTTTTCCGTACCCATGGCGGAGCACACCATCGGGCTGCTGCTGGCGCTGGCGCGCAATTTTCCGGATACGCTGCGGCAGCAGGAGAAAGCGGCGTGGTCGCAGCAGCAATTGTGGGACCAGCCGCAACACCTGAGCGAATTGAACGGAAATATTCTGCTCATCGTGGGGTACGGATCCATTGGCAGAGAAGTGGCCATGCGCGCAAAGGCGATGGGCATGCGCATATGGGGCGTGACCAGATCCGGGAAAGGTGATTTGACGCATGCGGAAAAAATCATCGCCGCGGCTGATTCGAACATTGCTTTGCCCGAGGCAGATTATGTTTTGCTCTGCGCGCCGGAAACTCCGGAGACACAGCGTTTGATCGGTACGGAACAATTGTCGAGAATGAAGCGTGGTGGGCGGTTGATTAATGTGGGGCGTGGATCATTGCTGGACGAAGGCGCGCTGATTGCTGCCTTGGAGAACGGAACACTCAGCGGCGCGGCCATTGACGTAACGGAAACGGAACCCCTACCGCCCACGAGCCCGCTGTGGCGGGCGCCCAATTTATTTATAACTCCGCACACGAGCGCGGTCAGCGATCGCCTATGGTATCGTGAAACTACGTTGCTGATGGATTTGCTGGAACGGTGGTTCGATGGACGCGAGTTGATTAATCGCGTGGATTTCGAACGCGGATATTAGCTCCAGCCACAATATTTTCCGGTTTTAACTCGAGAAGATCAATCGCCGACGCCGCCCTTGGGCGCCTGGTAGCCTTCACGAGCGTAGACGACATACTTTTGTTTTTTGCCCTTCTGGTCCAGCACGGTGAGAGGTCCGCCGTCGGGCGCCACCAATTCCACTTTTACTTTGTGAAATTTCCCATCCTTCGCGCCGTTTCCCGGAGTGTAAGAGATGCTGTATTGGTGGCGAAGAAAGGCCGCGACCTGCTGAAAAATACCGGGAATTTCGCCGTCGAATTGCGGGAACCACGAATAGCCTCCGGTTTCCGTGGCAAACGTCTTCAATTGGTTTTCCGCCTGCAGATAATCCATATGCGAACTGCGCGAGCCGCGCGAGTCCAGGAAATTTGTAAACGTTTTATCGAGCCCCACAGCAAAGATAGTGACATCGCTCTGTCGCAACTGCTTCATGGTCTGGTCGAGAGTGTGTTTTGAAAAAGTATCCACGCCACTGGCCAGCAGCAGAATGGACTTCTTGCCCTTTACGTCCTTGAGGCGTTCGTTGGTTTCCAAGATGGCGTCAAAGACATTCGATTCGCTGAAACCAGGAAAGTAGAGGCGGTTGATTGCGGCGCGAACTTCATTTTTGTCCTGCGTGAAGTCCACTTCCAGGCGCGTCCGCATGTCAAAGGTCTCGAGCGCGACCCAATCTTTTTGTTGCAGGTTAGGGAAAAGCGCGTCCGCCCAGTACTTGGCGTAGGCCGCAAACCATCCGTACGCGCGGCCGCTGAACTCCATGAGTATGACGATGGTGATAGGAGCATCCGTGGGCGCGAAGTTGGTGATGGTCTGGGGCGCTCCCTCGTCAGTCACGCGGAAATTCTCTTTTTTCAAACCGGTAAGAATGTCGCCGTTCCTGGTGGTGGCGATGACATCCAGCGTCACCACGGGGACGTCCACCGCGATGGTCACGCCAGCTTCTGGCGGCGGTTGCGCCGGCGGCCTGGCTGGAGGATTTTGCGGCGGTACCGGAGGCGGCGCGCTCTGTTGCGGCTGGCCGCCCTGCGGCCCCGCCGGGGCTTGCGCGAAGGCGGGAGGTAACGCCAGCGCGCAGGTCAATAAGGTGGCAAGACCCGCGGTAACAATTCTGGAAGACATGGCTTTCATGCGTGACCTCTTTTTTGCGCGACTTGAAGGCGCGTCCGAATTCGCCGGGCGGTTGAATCTACGCAACGCGGCCCCACGGAGCAGCCAAAGCGGCGACACCTGCATGTTAGTATGAAGCGCAATCGCGGCAAAGTGTTGCTGGGCGAAATTTGCGCGAACGCAGGCGGAGGAGATTCGTGAGCAGGAACCCAAAATCGTTGATGGTGATGGTCGCGGCAGGGCTGCTTTACACAGGTTTGCCGCTGGCCGCTCAGAACACTTCGCAATCCACCACGCCATCCACAGGACAAGCCGCGCCGGTAACAATTTCCAGCCCATCCCCGATCGGGGACACTTCCGCTCTCGCAAAAGAAGCGCAGGAATGGCTAATTGATCTGATTCGCACCAACACCACGAATCCTCCCGGCAATGAGGAAGTGGCGGCGAGATATATCCAGCACGTTCTGGAGAAGGACGGTATTCCATCGGAGCTGCTGAGTCTGTCGCCGGGCCGCAGCGGGCTGGTAGCAAGGTTGCGCAGTTCCGCGGTTGCCGATCCGTCCAAGGCGCTGCTTCTGGTTGCCCACATGGACGTGGTGGGCGTGGAACGAGCCAAATGGACGGTCGATCCCTTCTCCGCGTTTATAAAGGATGGATACATTTACGGCCGCGGCACCGTGGACGACAAGGGCATGCTGGTCGCGAATCTTGCCGCGTTTATCGCGTTGAAACGCGCCAACGTCCGCTTGAACCGCGACGTTATTTTTCTGGCCACCTGCGATGAAGAGGGCGGCGGGGATGCCAGCATCAAGATTCTCATTTCGAAATATTGGGACAAATTTGCCGCCGGCTACGCCATCAACGAAGAGGGCAAGGTAGTCGTCAAGAACGGCAAAGTGCAATACGTCGCCGTGCAGGCCAGCGAAAAAGTGGCCATCAACGTGGCGGTGGTGGCGCGCGGAACGTCGGGTCACGGTTCGCGGCCGCTGAAAGACAATGCCGTGGTGCACCTGTCGGCAGCTGTCGCCAAGATCGGCACGTATTCCGCGCCGGTGCACTTCACCGCGATCGTGCGCCGGTATTTCGAAGGACTGGCTGCCATAGAGTCCGACGATCTGGGTAAATGGATGCGCGCGCTGGACACTGCCGACCGCGGCGAGCACGCGCAAAAAGTTATTTCCGACGCGAGCCCGTTGTGGAGTTCCATGATGCGCGATTCCATTTCGCCCACGATGCTCTCCGCCGGCGTTCGCAACAACGTCATTCCCGCCGAAGCGCGCGCCAACCTGAATATCCGGCTCCTGCCAGGCGATACCATTGATGTATTGCTGGCGGACCTGACCAAACTGGTGAACGATCCGCAGATTAAATTTGAAGTTCAGCAGAACGCGGGCCTGGCCGCTCCGCCTTCGTCGCTGGAATCGGATTTCTACGCGACGATTTCCAAAGTGGCCTCGGCGCAATTCGCGAATGCTCCGGTGTTGCCGTTTATGTCCACCGGCGCGACGGATTCGTCGCAACTGCGGCTGCACAACGTGCAGGCTTACGGACTGGTGCCGTTTCCATTGACCGAAGAGGAATATCAACGCATGCATGGAGACGACGAGCGGGTCCCGCTGGCGTCGTTCACCAAGGGCGTCGACGTGCTGGCCCGCATCGTCGCGGAATTTGCCGCCGCGCGATAACTCACCGTGACTTTTCGCCATTCCAAAATAGTCTGCACCATCGGACCGGCAAGTAGATCCCGGCGCATGATTGAAAAGCTGCTGCACGCGGGAATGGACGTGGCGCGGTTGAACTTCTCGCATGGCACGCACGAAGAACACGCCGCGAATATTGCGCTGCTGCGTTCTTCGGCGTTGAAGCAACGAAAAACGATCTCAATTCTGGCGGATCTACAGGGGCCGAAGATTCGCACCGGCGCGCTTGCCGGCGGCACACCCGTGTATTTAAGCGCCGGGCAGCACTTCGTGATTACCACCGCGCGTATTTTGGGTGATTCCACCCGAGTGAACACCACGTTCACGCCGTTGCCCCGCGAAGTTCACAAAGGCGATCACATTTTGTTGTCTGACGGATTGATCGAATTGCGCGTGCTGCAGGTACGCGGCCGCGAAGTGATCTGCAAAGTGGTGAACGGGGGCGCGCTGGGCGAAAACAAGGGCATCAATCTGCCGGGCGTGCAGTTGCGCGTTCCGGCGCTGACTCCGAAAGATAAAGAAGACTTGATGTTCGCGTTGAAACAGAATGCCGATTACATCGCAGTGAGCTTTGTGCGGCGCGCCGAAGATGTGCTGCAAGCCAAAGCGCTGATTCGCAAAGCCGGGAAAGATACGCCGGTGATCGCCAAGCTGGAAAAACCGGAAGCCATCGAAAATCTCGACGCGATTTTGCGCGCGGCCGATGGCGTCATGGTGGCGCGCGGCGATCTGGGTGTGGAGATGCGGCCGGAGCGCGTTCCGGTGGTGCAGAAGACAATTATTGCGCGGGCCCGCGAATTTCGCCGCCCGGTCATCACTGCCACGCAGATGCTTGAATCCATGACTGGAAATCCGCGGCCTACGCGCGCGGAAGCTTCCGACGTGGCCAACGCAATCTTCGACGGTTCCGATGCGGTGATGTTGTCGGCGGAAACCGCTTCGGGAAATTATCCGGTGGAGGCGGTGCAGATGATGGCGCGCATCATCGAGGAAGCGGAGAAAAGCATTCGCGAATTCCCGCGGCCGTCCACGCAGGAGCAATTAAAGGTGGCGGAAACCGTGGCCGAACTGGTGTGCCACGCTTCCCGCGAGCTGCATATGAAATTGATTGCGGTGTTCACGCACAGCGGTTTTACCGCGCGACTGGTTTCGCGTTACCGGCCGCTGGTGCCGATCATCGCGTTTTCTCCCGAAGCGGATACGCGTCGGCGCATGGCGCTGATCTGGGGGGTAATGCCCGCGGAAATAAAAAATCTGCACAAAATCGACAGCCTGGCGGCCATTTCGGAAGAGCGCCTGCTGGAAGAAAAACTGGTGCGCAAAGGCGACGTCATCGGCATTGTGGCGGGCACACCCATGGGCATTCGCGGGACAACGAACTTTATGAAGTTCCATGTCATCGGCGGAGAAACGTAGTGTCATTGTTGGAAGATCTAAACCCAAAGCTTTTTGCGGAAAAATTCTGGATGATTCCACGTTAAAAACTCCACCCGCCATCGCGGGCAGGCCCTCCCCGCCACGGCGGGCAGGCAAAATTCCGAGGGTGGGGCACCCTCCACCTATTATAAATTTTTAGTCTGTTAGTTGATCCAGCTGTCGGGGCGGGAAGGCGGCTCGGCTTTCTGCTTGTTCATGTATACCTGAAATTTTTTCTTGTTACGCTGCACTTTCCAGTCGGTGACGCTGTTGCGCACGTTATATAGAAACGAACCGCGGCGCAGATAAATGTAGCCCACCAGCATCCCACCCAGATGGCAAAGATGACTGACGCCGTCACCGCCGCTGCTGAGCGTGCCGAAAAATTCGATGGCGGCCATGACCGCGACGTATGGGCGCATGGGAATGGTGACCGGCAGGGGCAGCAGCCAGATGCGGCGATCGGGAAATAAAACCGCGTTGGCGAGCAAGATGCCGAAGATCGCTCCGGACGCGCCAATCGTGGGAACCAGCGAAGGCTCCTTGCCCATTAAAACGGGGATCATTTTGACGGCAACTTCGATGAGTCCCGCGCCGACTCCGCACAGGAAAAAATAATTGAGGAACCGGCGCTTGCCCCAGACCTGCTCCAGTTCGCGGCCAAACATCCACAACATCAGCATGTTGATGAGCAGGTGAAACAAGCCGCCATGCAAGAAAATGTACGTAAACGGTTGCCAGATGCGCAGTCCGTGAATTACCGCGTCGGGGATCAGTCCGAAGGTGAGCGCGATCAGGTGATAGGCGCGGTCGCGGCCCAGCAAAATGTTGGCAAGTGTTTGGGCGAGAAAAACTCCCGAACAAATGAGGACCAGCAGCTTGACCCCGGGCGTGATGAAGCCACGCCAATCGAAGTTGTAGCGCCGCGAACTGAATGCCGGAGGCATAAACGCAGTGTACGGCCCTTGCGGGACCGCGTCAAAGCGAGGTTTCTAACACGTAAAATTTAACAAATCGCAAAACGAAAAAACGCGGGCGGGAGTCAGTCGAGTTTTTTGCGGGCGAAATAGAAGAGCGATGCGCCCAGGGCGATGAACATGATCAAGCCAAAGAGATTGCTGTTCGCTAACGGGCCGAGGAGCCTGGGGCCGAAGGCGAAGAGGTCGGCGCGCCAGGGGAGATGGAGCAGGCTGGCGAACCAGCCGGGTACGTGCGTGGGGATTTCCGGGTCCTGAAATAAGTTTATGACGATGCCGAGAAGCCCGAAGACTCCGCCTGCGGCGATCAAGCCGCTGGAATACAGCGCGCCGGGGCTGGCTTCGCCTTCGTCTTTTTTCTTGGTAGTGGCGTCGACCAGCGAGCGTATCAGCCCGCCCGCAAACATCGCGGCGGTGGTGCCGAGAGGCAGATAGGAGCCGGTGGCAAAGGCCAGCGAGCGAATGCCGAGAATCTCCACGGCGATCACCAACGCAACGCCCATCAGGACCAAGCGCCACGGGAGTCGCTGATTGAGGATGCCGCTGATCACTGTAGCCATCAGGCGCGCTTGAGGAGCGGGCGCCTTGGCGCTGCCGATGCCCTGAGCCCACTGATACTCGATTTGTTTCGTGGCGGGACTATACAAATATTCGCCGTCGGGAATCTCGTGCGAGCCCAGGGAATTGATGAGCGCGTAGTTTTGGCCCTGATAGGTGAAGCTATCGCGTTCGACCTTCACTCCGCTGGGCAGGGCCTGGACAGTAACGGGAATCTGCGTGGGAATATATTTCTCGAGCCCCTTGTTCATCAGGTTGAGGGTGGTGCCGATGGCCAGGGTCGAAACGGTGACACCGATCAAGAGGCCCATCTGTTGCCAGTAGGGCGTGGCGCCAACGAGATAGCCCGTTTTTAAATCCTGCGAGGTGGCCCCGGCGATGGCCGCGGCAATGCAAACCACTCCACCAATCATCAAGGCCAGCACCTGGTAGTTCGGCGCGGTCCAGCCGGCCACAAAAAAGATGGCGCAGGTAGCCATGAGCGTAGCGATACTCATACCGCTGATGGGGTTCGAGGAGTTGCCCAGAAGCCCGCTGATACGTGCGGCCACGGTGACAAACAGAAATCCAAAGACGGTGACGAAGACGCCGGCAAAAAGATTGTGGTACCAGCGCGTTTCCGCGCCTTGGATGGGATGGAAAGTGAGAAGTATCCACATCATGGCGATGATCAGGGTGGAGCCGACTACCACCCAGCGCAGCGGCATGTCGCGGTCAATTCGGCTGGTTGCGGTAGATTGGCCCGCACCCTCGGCTCGAACGTCTTTGAGTCCGGCTTTCAGTGCGGAGAAAATTGTGGGCAGCGTGCGCAGCAAAGTAATCAATCCGGCAGCCGCGACGGCACCGGCACCCATGGGACGAATGTAGGTGCCCCAAATCTGGTCCGGCGTCATCAACGGAATCGGAATGGTGGAGGGATAAATCGGAACGTTGTTGGCGAGCTGCCCGTAAAAACGGATGGCCGGCATAATCACCAGCCAGGAAATAATGCCCCCGGCAAAAAGGATTCCTGAGACGCGCGAGCCGATAATGTAGCCGACACCGAGATATTCGGAGGTGATGGTGACACGGAAGGACGCGCCATCAAACCACTTGGGCCGCGACTCTGGCTGCGAAGTCCAGGCCTGCACGGTGTTCATCAGGAAGGTATAAATACCACCAAGCCCCAGGCCCCAGAAAACGCGTCCGGCAAAGGAGCCACCTCGTTCGCCGGCGACCAGAACGTCTGCGCAGGCGGTGCCTTCAGGAAAGCTGAGATTGCCATGCTCCTTGACGATCAGTTGGCGGCGCAGCGGCACCATGAAAAGCACCCCGAGCCAGCCCCCGAGCAGCGCCAGTGGAAAAACCCGCCAGAATGTGAATTCAGAGCCAAAGCCCAAAAAGATCAGCGCAGGGATAGTGAACATTACGCCAGCCGCGAGCGATTCACCGGCAGAGCCGGTGGTTTGCACGATGTTATTTTCAAGAATAGTGGAACGCCCGAAGGCGCGCAGGATGCTGATGGACAAAACCGAAATGGGGATGGAAGCGGAAACGGTCAGCCCGGCACGCAATCCCACGTAGACGGTGATGGCGCCGAAGAGAAGACCGAACAGCGAGCCGAGAATTACCGCGCGGAGCGTAAACTCCTTTACATTTTGATCGTTGGGGACGAACGGCCGGAATTCGCCTGGCGGTGCAGTGGAACTCCACGGACGTTCGCTCAAGGAAAGCCTCCCGGATACAAATCAATACAGACCAAATTGGATGCGTGCGGGATTATGCCGCACCCGGGGCAAGCGGGGAAGCAAATCTTGTCTGGCATTGAGGGCAGGCAGATGGGTAACACAGGGCCTACGGGTCTCTTGACAGGCACGATTCCGAGCTATATTGTCCCCGGCAATACTGTCACAGGTCATCAACATCTTGCTCGACTGTAACGATGCCCTGCAGATGTGAGGCAAGCCCACTACCTCGCAACCCGTGGAGCCCTGCTTCCAGATCGTTCGTCCCTGGAGGTATGACAATGTTCTGTCGCCGTATATTTCTCGCAGCGGTGATTTTCTGCTGGTGCGCGCTGGCGCATTTCTCGACGTTTTTCAACGGGGCCAACGCGGACGACTGGCAGCCCATCAATCCCGAAGAATTAAAAATGACCAGCGTGCCGGAGGCGCCCGGCGTGCCCGCGGTGTATTTGTACCGCCAGGTGGACCGCGACGATACCACCAACCACGAAACTAACTATTTGCGGATCAAGATTCTGACGGAAGAGGGTCGCAAGTACGCCAACATCGAAATCCCTTATCAGAAAGAGAATGCGAACGTGTCCAATGTGAAAGCGCGAACGATTCGTCCGGATGGCACGATCGCCAACTACCAGGGCAAGCCGGTCGAAAAAATGATCGTGAAGGCCAAAGGGGTGAAAATCTTGGCCAAAGTTTTGGTGCTGCCCGACGTGCAAGTGGGGAGCATCATCGAATATCGCTTCACGGCGCAGTTCCGGGAGCACTACGTTTTCGATTCACACTGGATTCTGAGCGAAGAGCTGTTTACCAAACATGGCAAGTTTTCGCTGAAGCCTTACGGTTATTTCCCAGTGAGGTGGACGTGGCAGAGCCTGCCGGCCGGAACCGCGCCGCCCAAGAACGAGCGCGACACGGTGCGGCTGGAAACCTATAACGTGCCGGCATTTCAGACCGAAGACTATATGCCGCCGGAGAACGAGCTGAAGTCCCGGGTGGACTTTATCTACAGCGAAAACAACGACGAAACCCAGGCAGAGAAATTCTGGAAAAAAGAAGGGAAAAAGGCCAACGACAAAGTAGAAAGCTTCATCGGCAAAAAGAAAGCCATGGAGCAGGGGGTGGCGCAGATTGTTTCGCCCAGTGACACGCCGGAGGTCAAGCTGCAAAAAATTTATGCGCGGGTGCAGCAGATCCGCAACACCGGCTACGAAGCGGAAATCACGGAGCAGGAAAAGAAACGGGGCAAAGAAAAAGTCATAAACAACGTTGAGGATATGTGGAAGAACGGTTATGGAACAGGCCGGGAGATTACCTGGCTGTTTCTGGCGCTGGCGCGCGCCGCCGGGATTGACGCTTACCCGATGCTGGTTTCGCGCCGGAACGAATATTTCTTTCATCCCAACTCGATGGATCCGCACCGCCTGGACGACAACGTGGTGATGGTAAAGGTGGACGGCAAAAATTCCTTTTACGATCCGGGGACCGCATTTACTCCCTTCGGGATGTTGCCCTGGCCGGAAACTGGTGTGATCGGACTGAAACTGGATAAGGACGGAGGCGCGTGGATTACGACCATGGTGCCGGACAGCTCCGTTTCCAACATTCAACGCAAAGCCAATTTGAAGCTCACCGATCAGGGAAGCCTGGAAGGGAAGCTGACGATTACCTTCGCCGGACTGGAAGCCCTCTCCGTGAGGTTGACCGAGCGCAACGAAGACGCCGCCGCGCGCAAAAAGTTTTTAGAGGATACCGTGCGCGAGTTTATCCCCGTGGGCATTGATGTCGAGCTGACCAATTCGCCGGAGTGGAACAGCTCCGCGCCCTCCCTGGTGGCGGAATACGATTTGAAGGTGCAGGGCTGGGCCACTTCGGCGGGACGGCGGGCGCTCATACCGGTGGGACTTTTTGGCGCGCCGGAAAAACATGTTTTTGAGCATGCGGCCCGGGTGCATCCGATTTATTTCGATTTCCCCACCGCGCGAATCGACGATGTCACCATCGAACTCCCGCTGGATTGGAAAGTAAGCAGCCTGCCGCCGGCGCGCAAGGACGCGGGAAAAGTCTGCTCCTTCAACACCAATGTGGAGAATAAACAAGGCACGTTGCATCTGACCCGCAACCTGGACATCGAGGCGCTGACGCTTGAACCGAAATATTACGGGGCGCTGAGGAATTTCTTTCAGGTGGTGAGGAACGGCGATGAACAACAAATCGTGGTGCAGCCCGGCTCGGCTGCGGCGGCCAACTGACGTGCGGCGCGCGGGGACCGCAGGGGTTCACATAGTACTGATGGGCTCGGCGAT
>JALYLI010000113.1 GCA_030774335.1 Acidobacteriota bacterium
GAAGCCAGCGGCAGGACTACCAGCGCCAGCACGGCCACCACCAGCGTCCGGGCCGCCAGGGGAAAATATTTCCGTAATGCTCGAGGAGTAAGCTGTTCCTTCACGATAAAACCTCCAGAAATTCTCAGATTGGTGTTGCTACAGGAGGGCACGGTGTCGCCGCTGCCACCGCGTTCAAAAACGTTCTTCGGTCGCAACGGACAATTCATTCGAGACAGCCCCACCACTCGACCATTGCTGGAACGCACCCGATTACGTCTATTAAAACGAGTTAATAGTGCATTTATCCGCTCGTGTCAAGCCCGAAATTCCGCTTTTGCTGTTCAGAAAGTATTCCGTCAGGCTATACGTGAAGCCACACGGATGCCCCGCACACTCGTTTCGTGAGTGTTTACCCGCCGCGGCGGGCCTGCTTGCCTGCGCGAGGCTGCCCGCCTCGGCGGGTGGTTTCGGGAACTGGGCCAAGTAACTTCCTGACGATTCCATCCCCGCAATACGTAAAGTTGCTCGAGGGTCTCCTGGGTTCGCAGGTTGAACCTGGGTACTGGTTCCCTCTCAACGTCTTAACTCGTATTCGAAAGTCCGTGGTTCACGTACTTGTTCTCACCACCATAAATTCCTGAAACTGCATCCTTGAATTCCACCTTTTCCTGCCGGAAACTACCTGCGCATGAAATGCCTCAGGCTTCGTCCATCAATTCTTGTTTCCCTGCTTGTTGTCTTGACTTTTCTCGGGATGCAGGCGTCCGCGAGAGCCCAGGCGGATAATTCCGCCGTCAGTTCAAAAGTCCCCCCAAAAAATCCGGCAAATCCACGGTCGGACCTCCCGGCTCTCTTCGCTCAGGGTGAAGACGCGCTTCGCCGCAACGATCTGGATCACGCGGAACAATTTTTCCGCGCCGTCATCGCCGCGGATCCTCAAGCCGGTTCCGCCTACGCCAATCTCGGAGTTATCGCCATGCGGCGCAAGCAATGGGACCGCGCGTTGTCGCTGCTGCAAAAAGCCCGCAAGCTCGAACCCAAAATGTCCGGCATCCAGTTGAATATTGGGCTGGTGCAATTTCGGCGTGCCAACTATGCCGCGGCCATCGAGCCTCTTTCCGCTGTGCTGCGCGCACAGCCGGATTCTCAGCAGGCTCGTTACCTTCTCGGCCTTTGCCAGGTTTTCACCGAGCACTACCCGGACGCGGTCACTTCCCTTGAGCCCTTGTGGACTCATCAATCCGGCGAAGTGATGTATCTCTATGCTCTGGATATCGCCGCGCAAAACGCCGGCCAGCACGAACTGGACGAGAAAGCACTCGCGCGCATGGTGGAGATTGGCGGCAACACCGCCGAATACCATCTCATTCTCGCCAAGGCGTATCTCAATCGCCAGGAAACCGACAAAGCCATCGCGGAACTTAATCAGGCCGCGGCCGTCAATTCCCGCATTCCTTTTTTGCATTTCAATTCTGGCTTGGCTTACATGCACGCGGGCGACAACGAGCGCGCCGAATCCGAATTTCGCCAGGACGTCGCCATCGAGCCGGATTTGCCCGACAATTACGAGCAACTCGGCCTTCTGTATCTACGCCTCCAGCGCGATGCCGAAGCCGAAAAATCTTTTCGCGAAGCTTTGCGCTACGACCAAAAAAGAAGCACTGCCTTACTCGGCCTCGCCAAGCTCTATCTGCAGCAGCAAAGATACCAACCAGCTTTGACCGCGGTTGAAGCCGCCTTGAAACTCGCCCCCACCAGCCAAAGCGCCCATTTCCTGCGCGGCCAGGCCCTGATACGCGTAGGCCGCCGCGAAGAAGGCCGCGCCGAACTCGCTGCCGCCCAAAAACTTCTCGACTCCGGCCTCGACAAAGACCGCGCCGCCCTCGGTGAAAACCGCATCCCCAACCCCGAACTGACCGCCCAGCCTGAGTAGCGATTGTCTTCGACCGTTGCCTAAACTCCAAGCCAGCAGGCGCACGAACCAAATGCAGGTTTTTTCTGTCCTGTCCTTCCGTACAGTTGTTTTGCGATTATCCTTTTGTTACTATATCGCTTGGGTTACTACGCGTGCGAACCGCCACCGCGATCACCCCGTCTTCAACCCCTGATTGACCGTCCATTTCGCCCCTTACGGCCCTTACGGAAGGTTAGCTTTATGAGTCTCGTTTCGGGAGTCTATCCCATTTCCTTTCATCAACTTCCAGACTCTCTGGCTCTTGTTCGCTTCGCAGGGAGCCTACAACCATAGTCTTTTCATAAACTTCTGGACTCTTGCGCTCTTGAGTCTAAAACACGGTTTAGCGTCTCCTTTGTTATCATCAACTTCTGAACTCTTTGTCGCTCTTGGAACCGCGTTATCCACTTTGTTTACATCCACTTCCGAACTCTTAGCCCAATAAGTGGGGGGTTTTTCTGTAACGCCGAATATCTCACAGCAAACCGGCCGTTTTCGCCTTCTCATGACACCCTTTATGCGCTGTTATCAGGACATCATTTTTCCAAAATGGGAGAGAGAGAAGGACCTGTAGCCTTCGAAAGAGCGCGAGATAGCCTGGTGCGCAGTCTTCAGTTAACGGTGCGGTTCGTCACCACATGATTTAAATCTCCGCCGGAAGCTCCCACCGACCCCGCGCCATTTCCAATGCCTCTGCTGCCGCCAATACCAACTCATCCTCGTGGGGCCGGCCGATAACCTGCACCCCGATCGGCAACCCTTCCGCCGAAAATCCCATCGGCACCGTCGCCCCCGGGAATCCCGCTAGGTTCAACCATTGCG